>DUEN01000220.1 GCA_011176545.1 Caldilineae bacterium
AGGGCGCGACCGAGCCAGCCGATATGGACGCTCATCCTGGGATTCGGGTTGATCCGACTGCTCTTCGAGCCGTTTCGGGCCGAGTCGTGGCTCTGGCCCGGCGGATATCGCGGCTACCAAGTGATCGGCCTCGTCGCGACGTTGATCGCCCTATGGGTGTTGACCAGCCCCGTGACTCGGAGCGTGTCGGAAAACGCACCACGAAGTCACCAGGACACTAAGGAAGGCGTTTATAAGGAATGAGCCGAGGTCTCCCTCCTTACTTGGTAAGCCCTCCATAATGCGCTTCTGTCTTCTCTATCTTGGGGGCTTAGTGCCTTGGTGGTTCCTTTTCGCGCTTTCTAGAGACGCTGTCGGAGGTGGAGAGAGTCATGCTCCCGGACGAAAGCCGCTGACCTGATCGACGTAATATCGCACGAAGGCGTCGGCTTCAACGGCGAGCGCCACCTGAGCGTTAGCGGGGAGCTCTGCGGATGGACGACGGACGACGGTCGCGCCATCTGTGATTCTTCCTTCCGTCTCCACGTCCACCCGCAGGCTCTGGCAGGTGACGAACGGCTTCCCGAGAGCCGTGGCGACGGCCAACGGATCGTGTAACGCGGTCCAGTCTCGACGGACGAATTGGAACCAGCGCTCGATCAGCCGCTCCAGAGCGGCGTGGAACGGCGTGCCGGCCGCTCCGATCCGCTTCACGTCCTCACGGGTGATAAGAACGCGCATCGTCACATCGAGGCCGATCATCGTCACCGACCATCCCGCCTCGAACACGATACGCGCGGCCTCCGGATCGCAGCGGATGTTATGTTCGGCCACCGGCAGATCTAGCGCGTTATCGGTGATCCGGGCCACGCCCCCCATGCTCACGATGGCCTTGACGTTTTGAGCCAGCCTGGGCTCGCGAAGCAACGCCAGGGCGACGTTCGTCATCGGGCCGATGGTGACCAGAGTGATCTCCCCCGGGCGGGCCATGATCATGTCGATCATCCAATCCACCGCGTGATCCTCTCGTACGGGCTCCTGCCACTCATCGCCTTCCAAAAGCCCTTCCCCCTCGTGGCCGCCCCACCATACCGCCCGATCGAGGGAGAGAGGACGTCCCGCGCCCGGGAACACAGGGATATCCGCGCGGCCAGCCAGGCGAAGCAGCTTCTGGGCAATGCGCGCCCGGCAGGCGACGTCCCCATACACCGTGCATACCCCGAGCAGCTCGACCTCGGGGGTGGCCAGCAAGAGCGCCAACGCCAGCGCGTCATCTACGTCCGATCCGATGTCCGTGTCCAAGATGACAGGGATCGCCATGTGTGCCTCCTGAAGACGGATTCAGGGCATATTCTATCCCCGGACTTACAATGACATTGTACCCGATGAGCCTGGATTTGTACCAGAGATCAAATCCTCAATCAGCAACCGCCCCTTCACCGGCGCGCCCATGTGATATTGCGAGCGCGATTTGACGTCTCGTCTCCTCGCGATTACCATATGCAGCGCGACAATGCCTCTGTTACGCTTACCAGGACCACGTTGCGTCCCCTGCCCACTGACGGGCTTATTGGCACCTTCTTAGGATTTGTAGATTCCCTCTACACCATTAAATGTAGAGGCGCAGCAGCGTTGCGCCCTTACCCCGGGCGTAGATGAGGGTATCTCATTTTCGGATCACAACCGCTCGTATCATGGCCCTTTCCTTATGAACGATGAACGAATGCTCTAACATGCTCTTATCCCCCTGATTATGTAAGGTGTCCGACAGCCATTCAAAAGAAAGCGAGGGTGAAAAATGAGCAAGCGGAACGGACTGACCCGGCGAGAGTTTCTGCGTTTGAGCGGCACGGCGGTCGTCGCCTCGTTGGTAGCGGCCTGTGCGCCTCCTGCCACCCCGGAGGAGAAACCCGCTGCCCCTGAGGTGGCCGAGGAGGCTCCGGAGGCCAAAGAGGAAGCTCCGCAATACGGGGGAACGCTGACCGTCGCGCTCCACGGCGAGATCGATAAGCTCGATCCGCATCAGAGCGTGACAATCGTGGGCTTCCAGGTGCAACAGAACATCGTCGAGTCGCTGGTGACGGCCAACGCCGCTCTGGACGGGGTGGAGCCCGAGCTCGCCACCGGCTGGACCGTCTCCGAGGACGGTCTAACCTACACGTTCCAGCTGCGCCAGGGCGTCAAGTTCCACAACGGCAAGGAGTTCAAGGCCGAGGACGTGATCTTCTCCTTCAATCGGATCATGGATCCCGACTTCCCGGCCGCGGATCGCTCCGACCTGGAGATGGTCGAATCCATCGAGGCTCCCGATGACTACACCGTCGTCTTCAAGCTGAAATACCCCTTCGCGGCGTTCTTGACCAACCTGGAATCCCTGTGGGTCTTGCCCAAGGACGCCGGCGTCGATTTCAACCAACAGTTGATCGGGACCGGGCCGTTCAAGTTCGTGGAGTGGATCTCGGGCGATCACATCACCTTGGAGCGGTTCGACGAGTACTGGGAGGAGGGCAAGCCCTACCTCGACAAGGTGATCTTCCGGCCCATCCCCGAGTCGGCCACCAAGCTCGTCGAGCTGAAGACTGGCGGCCTGAACTTCGTCGGCAATGTGCCCTATAAAGACGTGGCCGAGCTTGAGGCGGACCCGAACTTCAAGGTCTACCGCGTCCTCGGCGTGGTGCGCGATCACCTCGGCTTCAACGTCACCAAGCCGCCTTTCGACAACAAGCTGGTCCGCCAGGCGATGGGGTACCTCATCGATCGGGAGGCCATCGCGGCCTCGATCATGGAGGGATACGCCAAACCCGCGCAGATCGCCATCCCAGAGTCCCATTGGGCCTTCAACCCCGCCATCAAAGACGCCTATACCTTCGACCTGGAGAAGGCTCGACAGCTCCTGGCCGAAGCGGGGTATGCCGATGGCTTCAAGGCGACGATCAAGGTCAGCCCTACCTATCCGCTGGAGATCAAGATGGCGGAGCTGATCGCCGAGGCCGCGAAAGAGGTCGGCGTGGAGTTCGAGATCCAGCAGCTCGAGTGGTCCACCTGGATCCAGCAGGTCGTCACCGAGGGGGACTTCGAGGCGGAGATCGTCCTTATCTCCGGCGGCATCGATCCGGATGACTTCTTCTATCAGTGGCATCACAGCGGCGAGATCTTCAACATCTGGCGCTTCAGCACACCTGAGCTGGATGCCCTGCTGGAGGAGGGGCGGAAGACTATCGACCAGGAAAAGCGAAAGGAGATCTATTACAAGATCCAGGAATACCTGATCGACGCGGCTCCCATGGTGCATATCGTCTATCGTGAGTCCATCATGGCCAGCACCGCCGACGTCAAGGGCTTCGTCATGACGGGCCGCGAGGACATGACCTTCAAGACGGTCTGGATCGAACAAAGCGCGTGATCCTTGGGCCTGTTCCGGATAAGTTTCTGGATCGAAGCAGGGCCCGGATAACATCTTTTGATGTGCTAATTTTGTAGGGGCGACCGGCCAGTCGCCCCTACGGAGCCCTGTCGATTCCTGGGGGTCAGGATCCATGTGCCGCTTTATCTAGGCGGAGACTTATAGGAGCGGACATCGGCATGCCGACCTTCATCATCCGACGGCTGATTCATCTCATCCCGGTCCTCCTAGGGGTGTCGTTGGCCGTCTTTTTGCTGCTGAAACTCACGCCTGGGGATCCGGCTACGGCCATCCTCGGGGTACAGGCGACCCCCCAGGAGGTCGCCCGCATCCGGCACGCCCTGGGGCTCGACCGGCCATGGTGGGTGCAGTATGGCATCTGGCTCAGCAACATCGTGCGGGGCGATCTGGGCATCTCGTATCAGAGCAAGCGTCCCGTCTCGGTCTTGATCCTCCAGCGGCTTCCGGCGACGGCCGAGCTGGCGGTCTTCTCCCTGCTCATCGCCGTCGCGATCGGCATTCCCGCGGGTATCATCAGCGCGACGCGGCGATACACGATCCTGGACTATGCCTTTACCTCCTTCGCCCTGTTCGGCATCAGCATGCCGGGCTTCTGGTTCGGCATCCTGCTGATCCTGATCTTCTCGCTTTACCTCCGCTGGTTCCCGGCCTCCGGGTATGCCCCCTTGAGCGCGGGGCTGGGACAGCATCTCAAGCACCTGATCTTGCCATCCTTCGCGCTTGGGCTCTTCAACACGGGCGCGCTGATGCGCTTCACCCGCTCGTCGATGCTTGAAGCCCTTTCTCAAGATTACGTCAGGACGGCGCGTGCGAAGGGGTTAGCGGAACGCATCGTCATCCTCCGTCACGTGTTGAAGAACGCGTTGATCCCAACGCTCACGGTGCTGGGCTTGCAGGTAGGGTATCTTCTGGGCGGTGCTGTGATCATCGAGCAGGTCTTCGCGTGGCCGGGCATCGGGTGGCTCGCCCTGACCGCGATCAACCAGCGTGACTATCCCGTGGTCATGGGTGTTGTCCTGATGGTCTCATTCGTGTTCGTCCTGAGCAACCTATTGGTCGATATCGCGTACACATGGGTGAATCCTCGCATCCGTTTCGAACAGGAAAACAGGTAACGTTCTTATCGGGTTCCTCCCGGTTTTGGAGGCGGTTCGCGCGGAACAGGCTGGCGCTCCTCGGCGCGCTCATTATCCTGATGCTGCTGATCTGCGCGCTGTTGGCGCCCCTCATTGCCCCTTATGATCCGATTAAGACGAACATCCGCGCGCGGCTTCAAGGTCCGTCGGCCGAGCACCTCTTCGGCACCGACGATCTGGGACGGGACATCTTCTCGCGTGTCCTTTACGGCACGCGCATCTCCCTGAAGGTGGGCTTGATCTCGGTCTCCATCTCGACCTCCATTGGGCTGCTCCTGGGGTTGTTTTCCGGGTACCTGGGCGGCTGGGTAGACACCCTGGTCATGCGCGTGATGGACGTGCTGTTTGCCTTCCCCGCCGTCCTGCTCGCCATCGCCATCATGGCGGTGCTGGGCCAGTCCACCACCAACGTGATGATCGCGGTGGGGATCGTGTACGTACCCATCTTCGCCCGCATCACCCGGGGCAGCGTGCTGGCCGTCCGCGAGCTGGAGTTCATCGAGGCGGCCCGCTGCATTGGCCTGCGAGACGTGGATATCGTCTTCCGGCATGTGCTGCCGAACGCCCTGGACGCGGTGATCGTCCAGGTGTCGCTGGCAACGGCCTTCGCGATCCTGGCTGAGGCGGCGTTGTCCTTCCTGGGGCTTGGCACGCAACCGCCGGACCCGAGTTGGGGCTCCATGCTGAGCTTCGGCCGGGAGTACATGCTCGAGGCCCCCTGGTGGACCATCTTTCCAGGATTGGCCATCTTCTTGACGGTCCTGGCGCTGCACCTGATCGGTGACGGGTTGCGTGACGCGCTGGACCCGCGGTCCGACGTGCGTGTGTAGCAGTGGATGACCTCACCCCTACCCTCGCCGCCTCCGGCGGCACCCCCATCCCCTCTCC
>DUEN01000221.1 GCA_011176545.1 Caldilineae bacterium
CCCCTATAGTTCGGCCATTCTGACAGAGGTGAGGCATGCTTTTCTCTACATGTGTCGTGTATGTCGATATGAGCGAATCCCGAGACGCAACGGTATGGTCTTGCCACCACCCCGGCCGGCAAGCGCGCGGAAAGCCACGCGACCCGATCCGGCGTCTCCTCCGGATCGCACAGGATCCCCACCAATGTGCCGCTATGCGCCCGGCAGATGCCCCATGCCCCGATCCGTTTCGCCAGCCGCATGGCCTCATCCACCAACGGATTCGACAGGACCGCCTGATGAGCGACCGCGCTCATCGTCGCCGCTTGGGCGATGAGCCGCGCGTCCCCCGAGGCCAACCCGGCCTCTAGCATCCCGAAAGCCTCCCGGTGAAGGGGCGCCAGTCGCCGTAACGCAGCCCGATGATCCGCCGCGTTGAAGGCCAGTGTATCCACCGCGCCCCCGGGGTCCAATACGACGACGCCCATCGGCGGCAACGGCCCCAATACCTTGTGAAACGCCGCATCGCGATGGGCAAAGAGGGCGAGTTGAGGGAACATGATGCTATCGCTGGGCTCTACACACACCGCCAGCCTGGCCACTTCCGCCGGAGTGAACGGCCTCCCCAGCACCTCACCCAGCGCGTAGATCGTCCCGGCGACGTCTGCGGTGCTGGAGGCGTATCCGCGCCCGCGCGGTAGCGGGTTGTCAAGCCGCACGATCCCGCCGACCGGTGGAGCTCCACGAGCCGCCAACGCCCGGCGCAGCGCAGCAAAGGTCTTCGGCGCATCGGGCGGCACCCGCCACTGCTGCGATGAATCGTTCAGGACGATCGTCACCTGCGCATACCAGTCGATGGGACAGGAGACCAGACACGGGGTGCCATCCAGCGTCCCCTGAACCCACTCGCCGCAGGTGCCGGGCAAAGCGACGGTCGCGCACGCCGAGCGGATGTCGCCTTCCACGGGCTCACCACCCGATGATGGCATCCAGACGCCCGATGTCCAACGAGGCCTCCAGGACATCGGCCCACCGATCGTACGCATCCATCCGTCGGGCGAGGGCTGAGCGAACCGACGAGGGAGGTTGCCAGCCCAGGCTCCGCAGCCAGGCCTCCCGGAAGGCATCGTTGAAGAACAGGCCGTGAAGGTGCGTCCCCCACACCCGGCCGTCATCGGTCGCCGCCCCGTCCGGCACGACCTCGCCGGTAGGACGGTAGATCATGAGCAGGGGCGCCGGAGTGGCCGCATGTCCCATGTGGATCTCGTAGCCGCATAGCTCCGTCTCCGCCTCGGCCCAGGGCAGCGCGCCGCACAACCGGGCGCGCACCTGCCACGTCGTCTTGTCCCGCCGGAAAGTGACCTCCGTCGGCAGCAGTCCAAGCCCTTTCGCCTCGCCGCCCCCCTCCACGCCGTCCGGATCCCGCACGACCCGTCCCAGCATCTGGTAGCCGCCGCAGATACCCACCAGGGACATGCCACGTCGAACCTCGGCCAAGATGGCATCGGCCAGTCCGACCTGCCGCAGCCAGGCCAGATCGGCCAGCGTATGCTTGGTGCCGGGTAAGATGACGGCCTGAGGCCGCCCTAGCGCGGCGGGCGAGCGCACGAATCGGACGCGCACCCCCGGCTCCATGGTCAGCGGATCGACGTCGTCGAAATTGGCGATACGAGGGAAGGCGATGACGGCGATGTCGATGACGCCGTTGTCCGGCCGGGTCACCCGCCGGGGGAGCTCGTCAAGGCTCGCCGCGTCCTCCTCGGCAATGCCGTGATCCGGGAGCCAGGGGACCACGCCCAACACAGGCACACCCCCGCGCTCCTCCAGAATGCGCACGCCATCCTCAAACAGCGCAGGATCGCCCCGGAACTTGTTCACGATGAGCCCACGTACCAGCGTCTGCTCCTCCGGCGCCAAAAGCCACAACGTCCCCAGCAACTGGGCGAAGATGCCCCCCTTGTCGATGTCGCCCACCAGCACCACCGGGCTGCGCGCGTGCCGGGCCACGGCCATATTGACGATGTCGCCTTGTTTGAGGTTCAGCTCCGCCGGGCTGCCGGCCCCCTCGATGATGACCAGGTCGGCTCGCGCCCGCAGCCGCTCCAGCGCCGCCACGACCACCTGCCATAACTCGGCCTTGCGCCTGTAATACGAGCCCGCCGGGAGCGTCGCCCACGGCCGGCCCAGTACCACCACTTGAGACCGGCTATCGGCCTCGGGCTTCAACGGGATCGGATTCATGTCGACATGGGGCGGGACGCCGCACGCCTCCGCCTGATTGATCTGCGCGCGACCAATCTCGCCCCCCTCGGGAGTCACGCCCGCGTTGTTGCTCATGTTCTGCGCCTTGAACGGCACGACCCGAACGCCTCGACGCGCGTACAGGCGGCACAACCCGGTTACCAAAAGACTCTTACCCACGGACGAAGCGGTACCCTGAACCATCAGCGTCCTGGCCGGCATCGTAAAGCCTCCATCGCAGACAACAGGCGTTCATTCTCCTCTGGCCGACGGGCGGCGACGCGGACGAAGCGCGGGAGCCCGAACGACGTGCAATCCCGCACCTGGATGCGATGTTCTCGCAACAGGCGATCCCGAACGATTCTGGCATCGCCCACCTCGACCAGGCAGAAATGAGTGGCCGACGGCACCACGCGCCACCCCTGAGCGCGCAGCGCGTCCCGTAGCGCGGTCGCCTCCGCACGCAAGATCCCGATCGTATGGGCCACGTGGCGCCTATCCTGCAAGGCCACCAGGCCAGCCGCCTGGGCCATCGCGCTTACGCTCCACGGCGGCTGCACGCGCGCCAGCGCCTCGATGACCGACGGCGCGGCCAGGGCGTAGCCCAGCCGCACACCGGGCAGCGCGTGATCCTTGGTAAGCGAGCGCAGCAACACGACGCCGCCTTTGGCGATCAGGTGAACGCTGGGCCAGGCATCGGCCACGAACGGGCGATAGGCCTCATCGATCACCCACAGCGCGCCCAGCGCGGCCGCGTGCAGCCGGGCGACCGCTTCCGCACCCAGATAAACGCCCGTGGGATTGTTCGGGTTACATAGCCAGACCAAACGCGGGCCGGATTCCTTCAAAGCCACCTCGAGCGCGGAGAGGTCAGGCACGAAATCAGAACTCTCGTCCGCCCGCCATTCGACGACGTGGGCGCCCATGAGCTGGGCGGCCACTCGATACTCGCCGAACGTCGGCCCGACGACGAAGGCCACGTCGCCCGGGCGCAGATACGCCATGGCCACCAGCCAGATGAGCTGGGCGGCGCCGTTGCCCACCAGCACTTCGGCACAGGATACGCCTTCCCGTTCGGCGATGGCCTCCCGCAAGGCGATGGCGTGCCGATCCGGGTAACGGGTGACGTCGGCCATCGCCATGGCTTCAACGACGCCGGGCGGCGGGCCGTAGGCGTTCGTGCTGGCGCTGAAATCCAACACGTCGCCCGGGCTCAATCCCAGGCGGCACAGCTCCGCGTAGTCCGGGCCGCCGTGCACGGCCGGCCGAAGTCGCTGTACCTCCGGCCGCGGCTCGGGGAATGAGGCGCTCTGATCCTCGGGATGCATGAGATCACCTCACGGCCTGGTCAAGCACGCCGAACACGCGGTCAACCTGGTGCTCTGTCAACCGTGATTTCACGTACATCCTCCGAGTGTCTACAGCTCGGTGCGGACCCCAACCCGCACCTCACGCCGAACCAGGATTCGCCTCGTAGGAGCGAGGCAATGCCTTCGCCCGCCCCTGGACTTTGGCTCTTTTGATGCTATCCATTGTGATCCGCCGTCAGCGATAGCAGCGAGACGGCGAATAGAGCCGCCCCCAGCACACCGGCCGCGACGGTCAGCCGCCGCGCCCGGCGCAGCGTCTCCGGTGTGACCGGCGCCTCACCGCCGTGCAAGACGTAATGCCCCCGCTTGGTGAGCGTGACGCCCAACGCTCCGGCCATGGTCGCCATCGTCTGACCGGCATTGGGGCTGGCCGTGCGTCTCGCCTCCGCGCGGCGAGCCCGCCACGCGCCCCGCGCGTCTTCCCCAAGGAGCATCGCTGCCACCATCAGCAGCCCTGCCGCCAGCCGCGCCGGTAACCAATTGAGCACATCGTCCAGTCGTGCAGCCGGCTTGCCCAGCCACTCATGGGCCGCATCGTGGTATCCCCACATGCTATCCGCCGTCTGCACGAACCGATATGCCCAGACCGCGGGCAGCCCCCCAGCAGCCACGCGCTCACGGGCGCCACGTACCCATCGGTCAGGTTCTCCGCCACCGACTCCACGGCCGCCCCGGCCACTTCCTCCGCAGAGAGATCTCCGGTGGGACGACTCACCAGATGCCACCCCAGCAATCGACGCGCCTCGCTCAGGTCACCTCGCCGTAGCGCCTCCTCCACCTGCGCAGCCGCGTCATAGAAGTTGAACGCCTCGTCGCGAGCGACCGCGATGCGCGTCTTGGGGGTGACGGGATGAGGCCACGCCACGGGCTCACGACCATAGCCGATCGCCGGCGCGCGCCGGGCGGCAGCGAGCATCGCGTTCACGTCCAGATGCTCGGCTACGTGATCCGCGGCGGCGTTGATGAAGGCCGCCCAGCGTCCTGGCTCGGCTGTTGGCACTAAACCCAGATGCCGCTCGGGGATTCGCAGGTCGTCCAGCCGAGGCAGCCAGCCAAAGCAAGGCAGGCCGGTCGTCCGCTCGATGGCTCGAGCCACCCCCTGCCCATGAGAGGGGCCACCGACTTTGTTCACCACGAAGCCGACCAGTGGTACATCGGGATCGAAACGTTGATAACCAAGCGCCAGCGCCCCACCGGGCGTGTTCGTTCTTCAAGAACTGCATGACGCAAACGCGAAAGTCGCGTCCCCAGGCGCGCAACACGATCCCCAGGGCCGCCGTCGTTTTGCCTTTCCCGTTCCCCGTGTTCACGATGACCAGCCCTTTTCGAGTCCGCCGGCGTCGGGCATCCCGTCGCATTTCCTCACCCATCCAGATGATCCCTCCTGTCTCACTGCTTCCCATTGCCGTTACCGGCCGCGAGCGTGATCAGCGGTGTGCCGTACACAGGATGCCGGGTGACGATCACCGCCACGCCGTAGGCCCGCCTGAGGTTCTCCGGGGTGAATACGGCCTCCGGCGTGCCCTCCGCCAACAGCCGCCCATCGGCCAGCAACGCCACGCGATCGGCATACAGGGCGACCAGATTCAGATCATGGAGGCTCACGATCACCGTCAGCCCACGCTCATGCGCCAGTTGCCGAACCAATTCCAAGACAGCCCCCTGATAGCGCAAGTCGAGGTGAGCCGTGGGCTCATCCAGCAACAACACAGTCGGCTCCTGGGCCAGCGCCCGGGCGATGAGCACGCGTTGTCGTTCTCCGCCGGACAGGCTCGTCACCGGCCGATCCCGAAGCCCGCTCAGCCCTGTCTGACGCAGGGCATCGTCCACAACCGCGCGATCCCTTTCGGACAGCGGCAGAAACCATCCTCGATGGGGCGCCCGTCCCAGCGCGACGACCTCCTCCACCGAGAGCGGCCAATCTAGGGGCTCGCCCTGCGGGACCAGCCCGATCTGCCGTGCCGCCTCTCGCGTGGATAGGCGCCACACATCTCGCCCGTCCACCAACACGACGCCCGCGCGCGGGCGCAGCAGCCGGGCCAGAGCCCGCAGCAACGTCGTCTTGCCCACGCCGTTGGGCCCGGTCAGAGCCAACACGCTAGCCGGTCGGGCCATCAGATGCAGCTCCCGCACGACCTGATGCTCGTTGTACCCCAGCGTGAGATCAGCCGCCCTTACGATCGCCATCGTTCCTCCCGCCTCAACAGCCATAGAAAGAAGGGCGCGCCCAGCAGCGCCGTCAAAACGCCCACAGGGAGCTCTAGTGGCGACATCACCGTGCGAGCGAGATCATCCGCCAGCAGGAGAAGTAACCCGCCCATCAGCCCGCTCATCGGGATCAGATACCGATGCGTGCCACCGATCAGTCTGCGCGCCATGTGCGGGGCCAGCAACCCGATGAAGCCGATGATGCCGCCGCTGGCCACCGCGGCCGCGGTCGCCAGCGTGGCTGCTCCCACGATCACCGTGCGCGCCCACAAGAGATTCAAACCCAGCCCCTGCGCCGTCTCCTCCCCGCACGTCAGAGCGTCCAGCGGCCTGGCCGCCCCCCACAGCACGATCAGGCCAAGGATGACGAGCGGAGCGGACATCCGCAGATGCGGCCAGCTCCGCCCGCTCAGCCCGCCCATCAGCCAGGCGAACACCTCGTGTAGGTTGCGATCGCCCAGGAACATCAACAGCGAGACGGCGGCGGAGAGCAATGTGCTCAACGCGGCGCCGGCCAGCAACAGATTCACCGCGGAGGGTCGCCCGCCCGCTTGGGCCAGCGTATAGACGAGGGCCACAGCCGCCAGCGCGCCCAGGAAGGCGGCCGGCATGACCGCGTTCAGCCCCAGAATGATCGCCAGCGTCGCGCCCAGGGCCGCTCCCCCGGACGCCCCGATGATGAAAGGATCGGCCAATGGGTTGCGAAAGAGCGCCTGATAGGCCGCGCCGGAGGTTGCTAGTCCGGCCCCGATGGTCACCGCCAGCAACGCCCGCGCCAGCCGAAGATCCCACACGATCGCCACAGTGGTTCGGCTTATCCCTGGGTCCGACCGGTGAAGCAGCGCATCCGCCACGCGTGCGGGCGAGAGGGCGACGGGTCCCACCCCCAGGCTTAGCAGCGTGGCCAGTGTCAAGAGCCCCATCAGAGCGCATAGAATGGACAGACCCCGATGTCGGTTCATACCAGACGCACTACCTGGTGTCGCTGGCTGGTCCTGGCGTGAAGCATGTGGACGTGACGTAGATGTCTTCGGGCGGCGGCCATCGCTTCGGTCATCTCGTCCCGCGTAGGGCGACGCCACGGCGTGCCAGGGACTGGGATATAGGCGTCCAGGCGGTAGGGGATATCTGGATCCACCGAGGCGATGAACTTGGCTACACGTTCGATCTCGACTGCATCGATGTATCCGGGGATCACGATACTCTCCGAGCGCAGGCGAATGCCGGCTTCATACAAGTGGCGGAAATGGTCCAGGGCCGGGGCAACGTCCACGCCGGTGAAATCACGGTGAAGCTCGGGCGTCACCGCTTTGATGCTGACCTGAATCTCATCGAACAGCCGATACGGTGGCAAGAGCAGGCCGTTGGTCAGCAGCACGTGCTCCGCCCGGAAGCGATCCTTCAAGGCCTGGGCTAAGGGTTCCAGCACGGGATCCACGGAGGGGTCATCCCCAAGGAAAAAGATGCGGCGAATCGGATGAGGGGCTAGCACGTTCAGGACCTCATCCATGGCCAAGAGACGAGGCTGAATCTCCGTCTTCGGTTGGCCGGGATCGGGCAAATGGCTATCCCACCCGTGCAGAAGCCGGATACAGCCCCGACAGTGCATGTTGCATCCCCAGAAGAACAGGTAAGCGGTTTCTACCTCTGGGCTGTAGGTGATGTGATACACGTGAGTTTGCATTGGCCTGGTCCTCCCCAGAGAGGCTCAGGAGGTGCAGCCCCTTTGAAGGGGCATATCTCGAGTCTTTGCACCTGTCCATACGTGCTCAAAGCGGACAACAGTCCGCTTTGAGTCGCCGGACTGTTGTCCGGCGGGGGCTTAGGCCATAGGCCAGGGCCCCAACTAGGCAGGGGAAGGCTGGAAAGAGTCCTTAGATTGATGCGAATAGGGGCTAGATGCTGGACCCCTTATAGAGGGGCAGGCCTGAAGACCTGCCCCTGCGCACGCGGTCATTTGAACAGATCAGGATACAGAGCCCGTGCGATAGCCTCCAACCCCTCGGCCAGCCGTGGGCCCGGCCGGGAGACGATGTCCCCATTAACGAGATGGATGCGCCCGTTCTTCACAGCGTTGATTTGGCTCCAGCTGGGGCGCTGTGCTACCTGCTCGGGCGTCAGCTTCTCTCCGTGCGAATCCGGCCCCAGGATGACGTCCGGATTGCGCTGTACCACCTCCTCGGCACTGATCTGCGGGTAGTCCTCGGTCACGTCGGCGAAGATATTAATCCCGCCGGCCAGCTCGATCATCTGGCCGATGAAGGTGGAAGGCCCCGCCGTCATCAGCGGCTCATCCCAGGTCTCCCAGAAGACCTTCAGCCGTTGCTCCTCTGGGATGGAAGCGACGGCCTCGGTGACGGCGGCTACGCGTGCCTTCATCTCGGCGATGACTTCGGCCGCCTGCTCCTCATGGGCCGTTAATCGACCGACGAGCTCGATGTTGGCATAGACGTCATCAAACGTGCTCGCTGTCAGGGCCACCACCGGGATATCGAGCTGTTCCAGAGCCTCAATGATCGGCTGGTGAATCTTCCCGGCGGCCAGAACCAGATCAGGCTCCAGGGCCAGGATCTTTTCCACACTGATGGACTTGGCGGAGAAGCCGCCGACGATTTCCTTGCTTTCACAGGCCTCCGGCGGATAGTTGCAGTACTTGGTCACGCCGACCACCTGGTCGCCCGCGCCGACAGCGAAGAGGATCTCCGAGTTGGATGGCGCCAGCGAAACGATGCGTGCCGGTACCCGATCGATGGTGACCTCGCGCCCCAGTCCATCGACCAGCGACAACGGAAAAGTCGCTTCTGAAGCCGCGGGAGTCGCGGTGGGCGGGATAGGTGTGGGGGTAGGGGGCACAGGTGTCGGCGTCGGCGGCATGGGCGTCGCCGTGGGCGGCACCGGCGTCGGAGTTGGCGATACAGCCACCGGGCTGCAAGCCACAGCCAACAAGACCAGCCACGTCAGCAACAACGAGACGGTGATCCTTCGAGTGTGCATCTTTTCCTCCTCTTTATCTGTGATGATGACGCCCTCATGGGCATCGTGAACGGCTGTAACGAGCGTGAGGAGGACCGAATCAACGCTGAGTCGGTGGCGGCGCCTCTTGTGCCCGTGTAAGCCCTTCGCACAGCATGAAACAAAAACCCGACCTCGCGAGGTCGGGTGGTAGAAAAGGAAACCCCCGTCGTGGTGACGGGGGATGTGCTACGGGCCATGTGGCGCCGCGCTCCTCCCCCCTTTCCGCGAAGGTGGTACG
>DUEN01000222.1 GCA_011176545.1 Caldilineae bacterium
ACGCGCTGCTGGATCTCGCTCAGCAGATATCGCCGTTCGGCTTCCACATCCATCATGGCCCCCCCATAAACGACAACAGGATCTGCCGTTGGTCCTCATGGCTGAGGCGCAGGCCTCAGCTGAGAAATAGGGGAGTCAGCACATGCAGCACGGTATCGGCGCTGAAATGAGCCAGCATGGCCGCCTCCAACCCACGTGTCCAATACAGATGGCCGAAGACCACGCCGGCGATCCCGTTCAACACGATCGCCCGAAGAACCACCATACCCGTCAGAGGGACCAGGGCCGCCGTCGTCGGCAGATGACCCAACCCAAAGAGGATAGCTGCCACCAGGTTGGCCGCCCAGAGAGCCCCAACCGTCGGATGACCAGAACGATCTCGCCATACCAGCCCCAACAGCCAGGCCAAAAGGGACATCAAGAAGAGGCGCATGAATAGCTCCTCCGTGATACCGCCATAGAAGGAGGCCAGGAATCCCTGCCAGGCGGGAGGATGTCCCCCAGTGGAGAGGGCGGCGGGAACCCGAGGGGCAAAGGCCAGCCGATCGAGCGCGATGATGACCACGCCCGCTGCGACGCCAGCCAGCACGGTCGGCGCGAGCAACGCCCGCAGCCGCTGGCCTACCGCCTCCCCGTCCAGACGAGCCTCCAGGAGTGGTGCACCCAGCTCGATCCGCGCTGCCAGCAACAACCCCAAGCCCACAGCGATGGCCACCAATACGGCGTTCTGGATGACCTGGATGGCGATCACCACGGTCAAAGGCATGGGCAAGGGAGGCATCTTCTCCAACAGGGGAGCCTGCAAGGTCAAGACGTATGGCAACACGGCGATGGCTCCCCAGACCCCCGCGGCCCAGAGGATGAGGAACTCACGCCAGTCGAAGGATTTTCTCTCCATCGAACCCTCCCGATCACCCCCCTGACGCTAAGGCGACTTCCCACCAGCCATCGTCCGATATAGATCGCGCAGGCAGCCAATCTCGGCGCCGTGATGTAAATCATGAGAGATCATCGTCCAGAAGATGCGCCAGGTGGGCCAGGGCTCTCCCCAGTTGGTGAGCCGCATCTCTTCCAGCTCGGCGTCGTCGAGGTCATCCAGCGCGATCCGCAGCCGAGCGTGGCCCTCCTCCAGCCAGGCGATGGCACCAGCAGCTGTGTGGGGGATATCCAGCTCGTCCCAGGTCAGCCTCCCGGGGCCGAAGGCGTACTCGTGATACATGATCTTGCAAGCTGCCACATGGATCAGCCGCCAGGCGATGGTGGTGAAAGGAGGTGGATCGGGCGCCGGATCGGCATAGTCCACGATCCAGCGGCCACTCTCATCGAGGTGCACGGTCCAGCAGTCGGGCGCTGGCTCCCAGAAGAACTCCCTGTCGGTCAAGCCGTCCAGCCGGCGACGCAGGGTCTGCCAAGCTTCGTCCATTTCGGTGATCAGCAGGGCAACCGCCCGTCGTGTCATGATGCCTCCTCCCTTTCTCCCGCGCCTCTCAGGTCCCGGGCGTGCTCCCGATCATGAGCCAGAAAGGCGCGGACCCAATCATAGGAGGTGCTCTCCGGTTCCCAGGGGCTGGGGAAGGACTGAGCTAGGTCAGCCTGGCTCATCTCCTCCAAGACCTCCAGCAGCGCCGCACGGGTTGCGTGAAGGTCAGCCCATACCTCCTCCCACGGCTGGTTGCGGCGAGCTTCCACGTGATCCCGGTTCCAGGCCTCCACATCCTCCACATGTTCAATCTGAGGAGCGCGACCGGCGGCCACCTGGCGCAACCCCTCCACGCACACTCGCTCCCAGTCGGCCACGTGCCCTAACACGTCCTTGAGCGTCCACTCCCCACAGACCGGCCGTGTCGCTCGCTCGTCGGCCGGTATCAGGGCGGCGGAGGCCAGCAGCTCGTCACGCGCGGCGGCCAGGGTGGCAAGGAGGACCTCCTTATGGCCTACCTCTCCCTTCACTCCTCTGGCCTCCCGCCAGGCCGCGATCTGGGCGGCGTGTTGGGCATCGTGTTGCCACTGGATCCGCAGCGGGGTGATGAAGAACGACCAATCCCAGCCCCCATAGGAGCGACGCCGGAAGAACTCCTCCACGGGCAGGCTCTCCAGCCAGGCCACCCAGTCCGTCCGAGCCGCCTGCAATTCGGCCAGCACATCGGCCAGGGATCGATCACGCCATTCAGCGACGAAGGCGGCGTTCGTCGCGTCCAAGTCCTGCAAGGCCGAGAAGTCAGGCTCCTCCCCGGCCACCATGCACCGCATGGTCCGCTCCTCCCAGCGATCCCAGGCGGCGATATGAGCCAACATATCCTTGATGGTCCAATCGTCCAGGATAGGTTCCTCCGTAAGCGCTCGTTCATTTAGGTCGAGGAGCTGTCCCAACAGGTTGGCACGCTCCGTCGCCAGGCGGGCCAGCAAGTAGCGCCTTCGAGCGGCCAGGACCTCCCGCACCTGCGCCGTGTGCTCCCGCTCGTGCTCCAGAAAGCGCCGCAGGACCTTGCGGGCCGTCCATGGCTCCTCGGGATGCCGCGTCCAGTGAGAGGGATAGAACACCTGGGATCGCTCCTCATTAGTGAGCTGGCGCAGTCGAGCCACGGCGGTGCGCCGTTCCATCTCCAGAAACTCGAGGAGGGGCATATCCTCATCGTGCTTCCACTCCGAAGGCAGCGCCTCGGGGGACACCAAACGGGAGACGTACCACTTCTCGGCGTTGCCGATGTGACGCAACAGGCGGCGGATACTGAAAGACTGTGGGGCAGGTCGCCAATCCAGGATCTCATCGGGCAGGTCGCGGACCAGAGCCAGCAGATCGGCACGGGAGTGGGCCATGAGACGGAAGAGGTGTTCCATCTCTTCAGGGGTGAGGGCCATTTGATCGGGCGGGAGGAGGGCGGCGGCATCTCCTGGATCGAAGGGGCCGAAGCCAACGCTCTCGCCGGCGATCTCAATCTCGATGGGGGCGTCCGGAGGCGGGGCAGGCTCACCATGGCGGCGTAGCCAGGCGTGATAGTCGCGGATCATGGTGGGGACCTGGCTCAGCGCCTCATCCCGGGTCGGCGCCCTGGCAAAGCAGCCAGGCAACTCGGGCACATGAGCCATGCACCTCCCATCGTCGTGTATCTCCAGATAGACTTGATAACATGCCATGATATCACTCCTTAGTTTACCGAGCTCAGACAGGATCACACAGGGGACGTCTCCGTTCGAACAGTGACACATGTCAGGAGTGCTCGCGGGCGACACTGGCCCACAGCACGCTGTTGGCGATGAGCCGTGAGAACGCCTCGTTTTGAAACGACGCCAAGGAGTGCCCCAGGGCCAGGTAGGCCACCCGCCCGAGGCCGAAGCCGCGGGTCCAGGCCACGGGATATCGTTCTCCCTCAAAGGGACACGCCGCGATCACGTGCAAATCGTTGGGTTGTACGAACTCGAAGATGTACAGCTCATCCTCGACGTTGAAGTCCCCCAGTCCCGCGGTGATCGGGTGATTCGGATCGGTGATGGTGATCGAGAGCTCCTGGTGAGGCGGGTGTTGAACGAAGCGGGCGCTCAAGAGGTGGCGGTATTCCATGTTCTCCCAGGAGATGCCGTAATGGATGGCCACGAATCCCTTGCCGGAAGCGACGAACTGCAAAAGCCCGGCCATCTGAGCATCCGTCAGCCGTTGCCCCTTGGCGTCAACGTAGGAGATGCACACGTCATATTCGGACAGGGATTCGATCCGCAATGCCTCCCTATCCTCCGTGCAGGTCACCTGGCATCCCACGTCGGACAGGATCTCCTGCAGGCGACGATCGACGCCCTCAAAGGGATGATATTGGACGTTGGTGTAGTTGCCGATGGCAAGCACTCGCAGGTTGGCTCCCATAAAAGTGTCCTCTCGTGATCGTCTTACGGAGAGTGTGCCGTAAAAGCGCGATTTAAGCAAGGCGAGCTCTGGTTAGCCTCGACGACTCAGTGATCTCACGCGGGGTAGATTATCAACTCTTATGATACAATGCAATGAGGAGGTGAACATATGGTGCATCCCCAAAAGCCGTTGCGCGTAGCGATCGTTGCCACATCTCGACGATCCGATTATGTGTATGGGCCGCTGTTGAAAGCTCTGCTCCTCAGATGATTTAGCGGATATTTCTTGATGATCGTGATTGACATCCGAAGCCCCGCCGCGGTATACTGCCGCTGATCCTCATTCACACGTTCGGGAGTGATCGGTACTCGCCATGCGGCTGAAGCGGTTGGAATTGCAGGGATTTAAAACTTTCGCCCAACGGACGGAATTGGTTTTCGACTCCGGGATCACGGCCATCGTCGGTCCCAACGGCAGTGGGAAGTCCAACCTGGCCGATGCGGTGCGTTGGGTCCTGGGCGAGCAATCGTATCGGCTGCTGCGCGCCCGCCGCACGGAGGACATGATCTTCTCCGGGAGCCGCCAGCGCGCCCGGCTGGGCATGGCGCAGGTCACGCTCGTCCTGGATAACAGCGATGGGTGGCTCCCCGTGGATTTCTCGGAGGTCTCCATCACCCGACGCGCCTATCGGTCTGGCGAGAACGAGTACCTGCTGAACGGCAGTCGGGTTCGCCTGAGGGACATCCAGGACCTGTTGGGGAAATCCGGCCTGGCCCGCCGCACGTATACCGTCATCGGCCAGGGATTGGTCGATCAGGCGCTCGCCTTGCGGCCCGAGGAGCGGCGGTCGCTGTTCGAGGAGGCGGCCGGGATCACCGTGCACCAGGCCAAGCGGGATGAGGCGATACGCCGCCTCGAGGAGACGCAGGCGAACCTCCTCCGGGTCCAGGATATCCTCAACGAGATGGCCCCTCGCCTGCGATCGCTGGAGCGGCAGGCGAAGCGGGCGGAGGAGTGGAAGCAGATCTCCGCCGATTTAGAGGCCGCGCTGCGCGTCTGGTATGGCTACCAATGGCATCGGGCGGTGCAGACGCTGGAGCAGGCCCGGAGGTCAGAGGCTGAGGTCGCAGCCGCCTTGGCGGAGCGGCGAGACGAGCTGGCCGCGGTGGAGTCTCATATCGCGAGGTTGCGCCAGCGTCAGGCCGAACTGCGCGATCGGTTGGGGGACTGGCACCGGGAGAGCAGCGAGCTGCATCGTCGGGCGGAGCAGGTGCAGCGTCAGCTGGCTGTGAGCGGCGAGCGCTACCGGATGCTGGGCCTCCGTCTGGAGGAGCTGGAGCAGGAGGTGGCGGAATGGCAGAGACAGGTGCAGGAGCGGGCCCAGCATGTCCAGGCGGCTGAGGAGGATCTGAAGGAAGCAGAGGCCGGGCTTGAAGCGGCTGTTCGGATGGCCGAGGAGGCCCGGCAGGCCGCGGAGGCCGAGGAGGCGAGGCGGCGCGCTAGGCAGCAGGACCTGGAGCGAGCGCGGGCGGCCTTAGTGCGAGCGGAGGCCGCCATCGAGGATGCGCATCGCCGCATCGCCGAGTTGGAGGAGCGGGCGCGTTCGCTCCACCAGCGGAGAGAGGAAGAGGCGGCGCGTCTGGCCGAGGCCGAAGAGGAGGTGGCCCGGCAGGAAGGGGCGCTGCGCGAGGCGGAGGACGCGCTCGCCGCCTGTGAACGAGAGCTATCGGTCGAGCGTGCCTCCCTGGAGGAGGCTCGCGTCGCGGTGGAACAGGCCCGGCGTGAGGAGCAGCAGGCGACGGCATCCCTCGCGGAGGCGCAGCGCCGGTTAGAGCACATGCAGACGCGATGGGACCTGCTACAGCGGCTACATGAGGAGGGTGCTGGCCTTTATGCCGGCGTGCGCCGCGTGTTGCAGGCAGCCCGTGGCACTCGACGCCAGTTGACCGGCGTGGTGGGCACGGTGGGGGAGCTGCTGCGCGTGCCACCTGAATTGGAGGTGGCTATCGAGACGGCGTTGGGCAGCCGGCTACAGGACATCGTGGTGGAGCGCTGGGATGATGCCGAAGCGGCGATCGCTTACCTCAAGCGCACGCGAGGTGGAAGGGCCACGTTCCTGCCCCTGGATAACCTCCGGCCATCGAAGCCGGTCCGCGCGCCGCGGGTTCCTGGCGTCCTCGGGGTGGCCGCGGATCTGGTGGAGATCGAACCCCGCTTGAGGGATGTCGTGTGGCTGCTGCTGGGACGCACCATCGTCGTGAGGGACCTTCAGGCGGCTCGCCGTGTGTTCGCTGAGGCGGGCCATGGCGTGCAGGTGGTGACCCTGGAGGGGGATATCGTGCGCCCGGGGGGTAGCGTCACCGGCGGGAGCCGCGAGGAGCGACGCGGCGGTGGCATGCTGGCGCGTGAGCGCGAGCGACAGGAGCTACCGTCGCAGATGGAGGAGGCGCGGCGGGCGGTCGAGCAGGCCCGACGCCATCTGGCGCGTCGGCAGGAGGCAAGGTCTCAGGCCGAGGCCGAGATGGCCGCCCGTGAACGGGCCGTGGCCGCCCGATCCGATGAGCGCACGAGGCTGCTTCAGCGGGTGCAGGAACGTCAACGGGCGCTGGATCGTGCGCTTCAAGCCGTGGAGTGGCGCCGTTCATCGGTAGCTCAATTTGATGAACAGATCGAGCAGGTGACGGCGCAGGTGGCGGAGCTGCGAGAGGTGCTGGCTGGACTGGAGGCGGACCGAGCCGCCCGGGCCGAGGAGGTAGCTAAAATGGAGGCCGCGTTGCGGGTCCTGGAGGAGAGTGGCCTCGTCGCGCGGGCGGCGGAGGCGCAGGCCAGGGTTGCGGCTATGGAGGCCGAGCGGAGGTCTCGGGAGGAGGCGCTGCGGCAGGCCCGCGAGGAGATGGGACAGACTGAGGCGGAGCTGGAGGCGCGGCAGCAGCGGTTATCGGCCCTGCGGTCCGAGCGCGAAGAGCTCGCCAGGGATCTGGCGGAGCTTCGGCGGACGGCGGAGGCGCTGCAGGCTGAGATCGATCGGCTAGCTGGGCAGATCGAGCCCGCCGAGGCGGAGGCGGATCGCCTAGCGGCGGAACAGAGCGCGGAAGAGGAGCGGGAAGCGTCGTTACGTCAGCAGGTGCGGTGGGAAGAGGATCGTCACCATCAGGCGCTGCTGGCGTTGGAGCGGGCTCAGGATGCCGTGGAGCGGCTGCGAGGGGAGATCGAGCGCGACCTGGGGCTGGTTCAACTGGAGCCGGGCGTGGGCGCGGCGGATCAGCCGCCGTTGCCGTTGCATCCATTGGTCGAGTCGCTGCCCGTGGTGACCACGCTCCCCGAGGGGCTGGAGCGCGATATCCGGCGGCTGCGTGTCCAGCTCAGCCGGCTGGGTAACGTCAATCCCAACGCCCCGGCCGAGTACGCGGAGATGTTGGAACGGCACGCGTTCCTCTCAAGCCAGCTAGCCGATCTCAAGGAGGCGGCTTCGGACCTGCGTCGGGTGATCGAGGATCTGGACGCGTTGATGGAGCGGGACTTTCGGCGCACGTTCGATCAGGTGGCCAGACGCTTTCGGGAGCATTTCACGCGGCTGTTCGGCGGCGGGACCGCCCGGTTGGAGCTCACGGACCCGGAGCACTTCAATGAGACGGGGGTGGAGATCATCACCCGTCTGCCTGGCAGGCGGGCTCAGTCGCTGGCGCTCCTGTCCGGTGGGGAGCGCGCGCTGACCGCGGCCGCTTTGATCTTCGCCCTGTTGGAGACGAACCCGCCTCCATTCTGTATCCTCGACGAGGTGGACGCGGCCCTGGACGAGGCCAACATCCATCGCTTCCGAGAGACATTGAAGGCGTTGTCGGAGCGCACGCAGTTTATCGTCATCACGCACAATCGGGGGACGGTGGAGGTAGCGGATACGATCTATGGCATCTCGATGGGCTTGGACGGCGTATCCCAGGTGTTGTCCTTAAGCATGAAGGAGGCCTCCGAGGTCGCCTAGCCCGGAGGCTCCGCATAATTTGGCGTTCCTTATGCTCACTGGTATAATCCCTGTTTGGGACTGGAAGAGGAGAAAGCTGTTGAGAATGTGAGGTGTGCTCCCGATCCGGCCGTCCTTTGTGGGCGGCCGTCAATGGCTTATCCTCCAGAGGTGTGCGGCTATAATCGGGGCACGGCATGCTGTGCCCCGATTGCGAGAGTGCATCGCGTCGATGAACCTCGTCATTTTGTCAGGGTCTTCTGGGCGGAGGGATGTAAGCGTGCTACAGCGGAAAACGCAGACAGCCGAGTACTGGGAGCGTGAGTTCGAGATCACGGAAGAGGACATTGAACATCTTTACAGCCTGATCTTAGAGCGTAACAGCCCGGTATCGACGAAGGAGTTGGTGCTGGAGGTCATCCGGCATCGGTGTCAGCAAGAGGAAGAGCGTATGCGAGCGGAGCTGTCGCGCGGGGTGATCTATCAGCCGCGCGACAGCTACGAGGTGGGGCAGCAGTTGGTGTTCCCTGTGTTTGATTATCGCGTCGGCACGGTCGTCTCGATCCGACCCGGCCACAACCCAGAGCATGGCGAATTTGATGTGATCGCCGTGCAATTTGAGGATGAGGATAAACCGCGGGAGTTCGCGGCGAACTTGAAGACCCCCCATAAGCTAAATCGGGGGGATGACGACGGCGCGGAATTGTGGGAAGCAGCCCATCTGATCCCGCCGGACGAGCTGTATGAGAAGTACGGCGACAGGGTGCGCCAACTTGTGGTCGAGGCCCTCAGCCGGCCCGATTCCGAGTTCGTGAGCTACGATGACCTGTGGATGTTGCAAGGGCTGTTAGCCGAGGTCCACGTCGGCCATCTCAACCTGGCTGAGGCCCTCATCGAGGTGAAGGGACAGCCGGTCACTGTGCAGGAGATCCTCGCCGAGCTGGATCTCCCAGAAGAGATCCCGGAGGGGATCAAAGAGTTCTCGCTGAACGTGGCCCTGCAGCAGGATGAGCGGTTTGATCTGGTTCATGGTCGTGATGGCGAGCTGTGGTTTCTCCGTCGGATGGAGCCACCAGAGGCGTTGAGCACGCCGAAGTGGTTGGTGTATACCCCGGTGCGTTACAATCGTGCCTTCCTGAGCGTGGAGCTTCTCCAGATCGAATGGGAGCTGGACGATGAATGGACGGAGGGTGGGATCAGCACCGACTCGGCGAGCCTGGTGCCCAGCACGACGGTGGTGTTGACCTATCCACATTGGAAGGCGGGAACGTTGCCGTTGAGCTCCCGCACCCGTTCATTCTTCCCGCCTGGGGATCATAAGCGCGGGGTGATCACGTTTGTGGATGGCCGATGGGGGCAGCGCTTCCCGGGGTGGATCGTGTACGAAGACCGATACATTTGTGGGCTCAGGGATTGGTACGAGCAGCATAAACTGCCGCCTGGGGCCTATATCATCTTAGAGCGCACCGCGGATCCTAATGAAATCATGGTGGATTTCCGGCCGCGACGTATGCGCCGGGAATGGACCCGGGTTGCCTCGGTGGAGGATGGCCGGCTGGTCTTCCGCATGGAGAAGCAGCCCGTCGCCTGTGAATACGATGAGCATGTCCTGATAGGCGAGGGTGACGAGGCGGCGTTGGAAGCGCTGCGCGTGCAATTGGCCGAACAGAACGTGGACATCGCCGAGCTTCTGGCCATGGTGTTCCCGGAGCTGGCCAAACTAAGCCCGCAGGGGACGGTCCACGCGAAGACGTTGTACTCGGCCATCAACATCGTGCGCCGATGCCCGCCTGGGCCGATCTTTGCCGCGTTGATGTCGGATCGTTCGTATCGGGAGATGGGTAATGGATATTACGCGTTGAACGTTGAGGCGTAGGCGGGAGGGGAGTGATGGCGTGGTTGAAACCCACGGTGGATACGAAATTCTATATCGACCGGGAATGGTGGGAGCGTAACGGGCTCGATTTCCGTTTGTATTTGCGCGATCAGTTGTGCCCTGAGTGTAAGGAGCGGTTCCCGAGCCATCGCGAGACGGAGATGGTGGATTGGGTGGATCCGGACACCGCGGAGGTGAGGCAGGCTGATGCGCTGTTAGAATGTCTGCGAAGCTGCTGTGCCCGGCGATCGGAGTTCATCACTCCGCAGGTGCCGTTGGTCTCGGCGGCTTTTCGCCTGTTGCTGGTCAATGACAATCGCCCCTTGTCCCCCCGGGAGATGCACGAGGTGATCCGTTGGCGTACTCCCGAGATGATCTTGCAGACGCTGGCGGGTGGACAAATCTACCTGGGGATTCGCCCGGTGAGCGAGAACGGGGAGAACGGATAATCCCTCGTGGGCTGTGGAGATGAGCGGCGCTGGAGGATTCCAGCGCCGTTTTTTTCTTGTCGCTCGTATTGGCATACATGACACAAGGTGGGCGAGCCATGCCTCGCTCCTACACCTCCAGCGTCAGCTCGCTGCGTCGGATGCGGGCGAACGCGGCCGGCGGATCCAGGTTCTCGTCCGACATGCGCAGGTAGAGGTACTTGAATACGTCGCGCACGATGGCTGTCACCGGCACGGCCAGGAGCATCCCCCATATCCCTGCCAGCTCGTTCCCCATAACGAGGACTAGCATGATCAGTGCGGGATGGAGCTGCACGCTTTGCCCCTGGATGCGCGGTACCAAGAAGATGTTCTCCACCTGTTGCACGCCGACGAAGAGGAGCAGGGTCCACAGCGCCGTGCTGGGCGACTGCAACAGTGCGACGAGGAGCGCGGGAATGGCGCCCAGGATGGGGCCGATGAAGGGGAAGATCTCAAGCACCCCCGCGACGAGCCCGAGCAGCAGGGGATAATTGACGCCTATGATGGCCAAGCCGATGGAGTCGATGATGAAGATGAAAAGACAGAGCAAAAGCTGTCCGCGGATATACGCGCTGAGCACCCCATCGGCGGCCTTGCCGAGGAAGTGGGCGTCCAGCCGATAACGCTCGGGGATCAGCCGCATGATGCCGGAGATGACCTGAGCCTGGTCATTGAGGATATAGAAGAGCCAGAAGGGCAGGATCAGGATGCCCAGGACGAAGCTAACGGTGCTTGTGATCACCGTGAGCGACCGGGTGAGCCCCTGTTGAACGCCCGTGACCACCAGGGCAGCCGCGCGCTGGATCCATTCCAGGATCCACTGCTCGACCTGGGGCCGCAGGTTCCCCTGCGCGACCTCCTCCAGCCGAATACCGAAGTATTGCTCCGCCAGCCGTCCGACGTAGTCCCAGGCCTGCAGATACCAGTCCGTGAGCCCCACGTTCATGCGGGTCTGAGCTCCTTCGATCAAGCTCGGGAGGGCCGTCAGCAGGTCCTGGAGCTGTCGGATGACCAGCGGCACGAGGAAGGCCATGATGGTGACTACCATGCCGATGATGAGCAAGTACACGATGATGATGGCCAGAGGCCGCGACGCGTTGATGCGCTGCAGCGGCGTGGGCATGTGCTCATCCAGGAAATTCACGAGAGGGTGCACGACGTAGCCGATGAGGAGGGCGATAAGGTAGGGATAAAGGCCGCCGCGCGCCGCCCAGATCGTCCACACGATGAGAAGTATGAGCACGGCGATGAGGATAAGTCGGTTTCTACGGGAGTACATCGCTCAACCCTGGTTCAGGCTCTGGCCTCATGGGCTATAGCCAGGCACTCCTGGATAATCTCCTCCAGGTCTTCTACGACGGGCGCGTCCTTGCGCAGATAGGCCAGGAACTCGATGTTGCCAGCTGGACCGCGGATGGGGGACGGGATGACCCCTTGTGGGGCTAGGCCGAGCTCGTGCGCGAACCCGAGCACGTCTGATAATACCCGGCGGTGGACGTCGGGATCCCTGACCACGCCGCCGCGTTGGACCTCATCCCGGCCGGCCTCGAACTGAGGCTTGATGAGGGCGATCACCTGCCCTTCCGGTTTCAGCCACCCCTTCACCACCGGCAAGATCAGGCCTAACGAGATGAAGGAGACGTCCACCGTGACCAGATCCACCTGATCGCCACTGGGGAGCGTCTCCAGGTGGCGGGCGTTCGTCCGTTCCAGGACGACGACTCGCGGGTCGTTACGTAGAGACCAGGCCAGTTGTCCATAGCCGACGTCGATGGCATAGATGCGAGCGGCGCCGCGCTGAAGCAGGCAATCCGTGAACCCGCCGGTGGATGCCCCGACGTCAGCGCACGTCCATCCGGCGGGATCGATCCCGAACGCGTCCAGGGCGGCGGCCAGCTTGATCCCGCCCCGGCTGACATAGGGCAACGGCTCGATGACTTCGATGTGGGCGTCGGGGGAGATCTGCCGTCCCGGCTTATCGGCGGGCTGGCCATCGATGCGCACCTTGCCGCTGAGGATGAGGGCCTGCGCCCGGGAGCGGGTCTCCGCCAACCCGCGTCGCACCATCTCCACATCCAGCCGCGTCCTGCGTACTTTCACGGTCCCCCCGATTGACGATCCGAGGAGGGTGACGTAGAATGCCACCCGACGTTTGGCCTCCTGCGCTGGAAGGCCATGGCTCCCGATGGCGTCGTCTTCGGCGTCGGGAGCGAACAAGATGACTTAGCAGGCATGGATGCTCGGCCTGCTTACAGGAGAACGGAAACACGATGGGATGGACTCGGGCTTTGTTTAAGACGATGCGGCCGCGGCAGTGGACGAAGAACGTGTTCGTCTTCGCCGCCTTGATCTTCGATGGGAAGCTGATGGAAACGCCGCTGTTCTTACGAACGTTGGCGGCTTTTCTCTGGTTTTGTGTGATCAGCAGCGCTGTCTATATCATAAACGATTTGGCGGATATTGAGAAGGATCGGGCACATCCTGACAAGCGGCGACGCCCGTTAGCCTCAGGACAGCTCTCCCCGCGCGTGGCGGTCATCGCGGCCGTGACCCTGGCAGCGATCGGGCTGGTCGGGGCGTTCGCCACGAGCGTGGTGTTGGGGGAGGTTGTGTTAGGGTACCTGCTGTTAAACCTGGCCTACTCGTTCTATCTCAAGAACATCGTCATCGTAGATGTGATGAGCATCGCGGCTGGCTTCGTCCTCCGGGTGTTAGCTGGCGTGGTCGTCGTGCAGGTCGAACGCTTCTCCCCCTGGCTATACATGTGTACGACACTGTTGGCGCTCTTCGTGGGCCTGGGCAAACGACGCCATGAGATCACCTTGTTAGCGGAGAACGCGAACGTCCATCGCCCCATTCTGGACCACTATACAGTGGCCTTTCTTGATCAACTCATCAGCCTGGTGACGGGGACTACGGTCATCGCCTATTCTCTATACACCTTCTCGGCACCCAACCTGCCCCCCAATCACCTGATGATGTTGACGATCCCCTTCGTGTTGTATGCGTTATTCCGCTACCTTTACCTAATCCATGTGCGGGGATTGGGCGGTGCCCCGGATGAGCTCCTGCTCCAGGATATCCCCTTCCTGCTGAGCGTGTTGCTCTGGGGAGCGACGGTGGTGGTCATCCTTTACATTATCCCACGGCAGCTATGAGCCTTATTTCCCATCACTCTCGTCATCCGGCAGGAACTGGCGCCAGGGGCCTTCCATCCCCTCCTCCGTCACGCCGTAATATACCTCGATCGAGCCATCCGGCATACGCTGCACGAGATCATAGCGCACCTTACCCGCCCGCTTCTGTTGGCGCCAGAGCCCGATGTTGCCCCGCCAGGTAACGTCCTCCGGCCTCAAGGAGTTGGACTCGTGTTGGCTGATGGCGTAGTTCCATAATTTACGCGCGGAGGCCCTGGTCACGTTTTGGACGACCTGGTTGTTTCGTAGGTCTTTCAGGGTGTGGTAGAGGACGCCCTTGCGCTCGACCGTGGCCAGGATTTGCACGCCGACCTTAGGCGGATCCGTCCGATCGCCCGGTGAAGGATCGAATGTGGGCTGAGGCTCGGGCTTGGCTTTCTCCGCCGGCGGCGCTTCGGGCTTGGGTAACGACTGCTTCACCAACTCGATGATTTCATCCCGCACGGCCAGGCTCGTCTCGCTCTCCTGCCGGACGTAAATATGGGTCTGGTCCAGGCAATAGGGCTTCTCGTGTCCTTCGGGCACGACGACCCGGATGATGGGCCGCCCTTGGCTCTCCATGACGTCCACCGTCACGTCCAACGGCGGCGTGATCTTACGCTGGATCTCCTGCTTGAGGATAGCGATGGCCTCCTCCGGCTTATCCACGCCGGTGGGGAGCCCCTTGCGCGTCCCGCTGACGCCGATGTAGATGGTGCCGCCCTGCGCGTTGGCGAAGGCCACCACGTCGGCCAACACAGCATGGAGCCGCCCACCGCGCCGCGTCATGCTCTCGTGGAAAGACTGGACGATGTTGGGACCCTGCTCGCGGGCGGCCAGGACATGGTCATACGGCTCCCGGGTGGGCCGGTATGGGCGGGTTCTGGCGAAATCGTTCCCCTCAAACACCTCCTTGATCGCCTCGAAGCTGACCTCAGGTAGCAGGATCTCCGTGACCCGGTCCCCGATGCCCAATTGATGCTTATCCTTAGGACTGCGGTTCAGACGGTGGGCGTCTGAGCCCTGAATGCAATGCATCCGTCGGGGATATTCCGGCTTGGAACCGTCAAAGAACCGTGCCGTGGCCCGCCGGCTGCGGCTCTCTAGGTCGGTGACCTCCAACGCGTGGAGGTGTGGATCCTGGGTGTAGGCGATCTTGGTCTGTCCTCCGAAGGGGAAGTCACGCATGGCCACCCCATTGGCGGAGTTGGCGTGGGCCGCGATGACCAGGCCACCCGCCTCGTGGATGAGCCGGTAAGCGGTCAATACGTCGGCGGTGGGCCCCACTTCCGTGGATCCTTCATCTAGCTTGTCCGGGGGGACGTTCAATTTGAGCAAGAGATACTCCAGCTCTCGGACCGAGGTTTCCGGTGGGAAGATGCCCA
This sequence comes from Caldilineae bacterium, assembly GCA_011176545.1. Taxonomy (GTDB): domain Bacteria; phylum Chloroflexota; class Anaerolineae; order DUEN01; family DUEN01; genus DUEN01. The sequence continues at coordinate 14,707 of DUEN01000222.1, forward strand.
GGATATGAAATCCGAAGGTGGCGGTGAACTCGAACCCGGGCAGGATAAGGAGCTTCTCGCCCAGCCGGCGATATTCATCGAGGGCACGGCGCTCCTGTGGCCGTAGGCGGTTCTGTTGCTCCAGCCAGGTCAGCCGCTCCACTTCTTCGCGCAGCCGGGCAACCCCTGCCACGGTATTGTGGTCGGTGATGGCGATGATATCAAGGCCGCGCATCTCGGCCTTGTATAGCCAATCGAGAAAAGTGACATCGGGCTCAGCCCAATCGGCGGATGCTGGTGTGTGCAGGTGAAGGTCCATCCGCCGCCATTGACGCTTCCCCTTGCGATATCTACTCGTACTCACGAATTCTTTAACACCTCTCTGTGTGTTAGGTAATCTCCCACCTGGATGTTGACACGTCCAATGGAGGGCAACGCGTTGCCCTCTCGCAAGAAGACGACCTTGTGTTTTATCCAATACATTTCAGCAATATATTGTACCATAACCTGGAGACCGCTCAAAACGGTTTCATGCGGGAAGTAGGGGCGAGGCATGCCTCGCCCCTGCCCCATGTCTCAGATCAGCTCGTCGATGCGGATGGCCCGCTTTGCCCAGGCGATGAGCTCCCGCGCTTCCTCTTCCGTATCCGCCTCCGCCATGATGCGGAGCAGAGGCTCCGTGCCGGAGAACCGCAGCAGCAGCCAGTGATCGTTCTCCAGGTAGAACTTGGTCCCATCGACGTGGGAGACCCTCTGTACGCGATGGCCGGCGATCTCGTCAACGGACATGGAGGCGAGGAGCCGTGGCACGGCCACGCGCATCTCTGGCGTGGCAGGCACGTTCTCATCGGCCGCCACCAGGCGTCCCGTGATGCTATACACCTCCTCCAGCAAGTCGGCGATCGTGCGCCGGGTGCGAGCCAGCATCTCCACGACGAGGGCGCAGGCGAAGATGCCGTCCTTCCCCAGGATGTGGCCGCGGATCGTCAGGCCGCCGCTGCTCTCGCCGCCCAACAGGATATCATAGGTCTTCATGGCCGCCGCGATATGTTTGAACCCCACAGGCACCTCATAGCAGGTCTCGCCCAGATGCTCCGCCAGCCGGTCCAGGAGATGCGTCGTGGCGAGGTTGCGCACCACACCACCGCGCTGGCTGCGCTCGTCGCGCAGTTCGTGCAGATAGTAATACAATAGCAATAGCAGGTCGTTCGTGGAGATATATTCCCCGCGATCGTCCACGATGGCGATGCGATCCGCGTCGCCATCCATGGCCAGGCCCAGGTGATACCCGCCCTCGCGGACGTTGGCGATCAACAAACCCAGCGCGTGGAGGTCGGGCGCGGGCGAGCGTCCCCCGAAGAGTGGGTCATGCCGGCCGTGGATCGTCGTCACTCGGCAGCGGGCCTCGGTCAGGATGATCTCCAGGGTCACCTGGCCCGTGCCGTACATGGGGTCTAACACGACCCGCAGCCCAGCGTCCCGGATGACCTGCATGTCGATGAGCGATTCCACGGCATCGACGTAGGCGTTGGTGTAATCCACCACCCGCACGACCCCAGACTGCTTCGCCAGGTCCAACTCGATCTTCACCACGTCATTGGTGGTCAGGGCGTTGGCCTCCGCTTCGATGGCCTTGGTCTGCTCATCCAGGGGCAACGCGCCATCCGCCAGGAAGACCTTCAACCCGTTCCATTGCGGTGGGTTGTGGCTGGCAGTGAAGGCCAGCCCGTAGACCGAGCCGGAGGCGCAGGTCGCGTAGGTGATCAGGGGGGTGGGGGCGGCCTCGGACAGGAGGATCACGGGGATGTTGTTCCCGGCGAACACCTCCGCGGCCGCGTGGGCGGCGGCATCGGAGAGGAAGCGACGGTCATATCCGATCAACACCCCGGCCTCCTCACGGTCGTGCCGGGCGATGTCGTTGGCCAGGGCCTGGCAGAGGCGACGCACGTTATGCAGGGTGAACCCCTCGCCGATGATGGCGCGCCAGCCGCCTGTGCCGAAGCGGATTTGATTTTCCTCCTCGTGGCGGCGGGGCCGCATCAAGCGCTTCTGCAGGATGAAGAGCGCCTGACCCAGATCCTCCGGGGTGTTGATCCCCAGGATCTCCTCCTGATCCACCGTGCGGTAGCTGGCCACGGTGCCGCCCGAGCGGATGATGTGACGCACGGAATCGGTGAGGCGCACCTCGCCGTTCGGGTTCGTCTGCGCCAGGTGCTCCAGCGCCGGGAACAGCGACTTCGTCTGCACTACGTAGGCCCCTACGTTGAGCTCGGTGATCTCCTGCTCCTGTGGCGATGCGTCCACCTCCTCGATGACGTCGATGATCTGCCCGTGCTCATCGCGGATGATGCGCCCGTATGGCAGCCGCTGCGTGCTGATGACGGTCAGCAGCGTCAAGCAGGCCCGTTTGAGTCGATGTCGGGTGATGAGGCCGCGCACGGAGGAATCCCGAAGCAGGGGAGTATCCCCATATAAGATCAGGAGATCGCCCTCGTAGTCGCCCAGCGCCGGCCGCGCTTGCAGCACAGCGTGTCCCGTTCCCAGAGGTTCCTTCTGTTCGACGTAGTGGTAGGTGTCCCCGAGATGGGCGCGCACCTCCGCGCCGCGAGCGCCCACGACGATGAACAGGTCCTCCGGTCGCACGACCCGGAGGGCTAGATCCACTACGTAGTCCAGGATACGTTTCTCCCCCAGAGGCTGGAGGACCCACGGATAGGATCGATCCCCGTCGGGATCACGACCAGCAGCCAGGATAATCGCCTTCATAAGTCCATTCCCCTGTAAATTGATCTTCCCTTCGCTCTCAAAGGTGGGGGCAGCTCATGAATCGCCCCATTGGCATCAAGTTAACGATGCTGAGGGAGCCTCAGCTCATAGAGACGAAATCCATTTCACGTATCGCCCTGCGATCAGACATTCAACTCCAAGCGCTCTGGCTGCAGACGACCCTCATCCCCCCGACCCCCTTCTCCCTGGCCAGGTGTATAGACCGGACACATAGGTAACACTTGTTCGGGGACATAGGTAACACTCGTTCGGAGACATGGGTAACAGGTTGTGGCA
>DUEN01000223.1 GCA_011176545.1 Caldilineae bacterium
CGCTATACGCCGCCCATTACGCTAGAAGTGGACTTGAATGACCGCCAGGTGGCCTGGTACATCTCCTGGATGCCGGAGGTGCAATACAACGGCGACCGCACGGTCTCCTACACGGGCGACGACTTCCCGAGCGTCTATCAGGCGCTGATGGCCATGTTCTGGATCGCCATGTCCCGACTGAATCCGTGAAGATACGTCTCCATGCAGGGTCGTGTCCGAATTGTTGCGCGGCCGGTTATAATTAGCGTGAGAACGGGAGACGTCTTTGGGATGGGTGGCCGAAGGCAATGCTTTCGGTCACCCAATGCTTGCATAAAATGGCGGAAAAAGGTCTCCATACCTGGTTTTCCATCAGCTATCCGTTTCCTTCGTCCAGGCCGTCACTGCCCGAGGTATCCAGATATGTTCTCTGAAAGTGTGTTATGCATTAGGGAAAGGTGACTGTACAGGGCGTGAGAGGCTCTGGATTTTCTTCTGGAGTTGAGAGTATGGAAGCAACGGCATCGTTATCCCAGAGGCAGGTCAGTATGTTACAAGAGCCACCGGAATTTCGGGATGAGCTGGCGGAGTTACACGCTGAGTCGCTCAAGATCACGACCCTATGCATTGGCGGGATTGGGTACCTGTGGCTTATATGGGTGTTGTGGCCGAATACCGGCGGCGACTCACCATCGCTTGTGATGTGGATGGGCAGTGGGTTGTTGGTCCTAGGTGCTGTCTTAGGCTACGCGCTGAGGCATAGGTTCCCAGGCCTCGCATCCGGCCTGCTTGTTGGGGTCATGTTCTTAGCCGTGAGTAGCGGGATGCTCGTCTTTCGGACACAGGAGATCGCCTATCTCTTCACGCTGCCGGTGATCTTCAGCGGCGTATTACTCGGCCCGCGGTCAGTCTTGCCGGTAACGGTTTCTGCGGTCTTTCTAACGCTGTCTATTGGCTCTATCCCTGTGGGCGATCGGCTGTTCTCCTCGAGCATGGTACTCCCCTCCGCTGTCATCGCGCTTGTCGCCCTCGCTTCGTGGCTCTCGGCTCGCAATCTGCACACTGCGCTAGTATGGGTTTGGCACGCGTATGAGCGGGCTCGCCAGAACGAGCGGGACACTCGCGAGCGGCAGGGAGAGTTGCGCCGAGCCTTGAAGGCGCTGGATGAGGCTACATATAGGTTGAGAAGGATGAATTACATGCTGGCGCTGGCCCGTGACCAGGCAGAGGAAGCCCGTCGGCTTAAGCAGCAGTTCGCCCAGACGATTAGCCACGAGTTACGCACACCGCTGAATCTCATCGTGGGCTTCACCGAATTGATGACGGAATCGCCGGAATACTATGGGGCTTCTCTGCCTCCCGCCTACCTGCGTGACTTGAATATCGTGTATCGCAATGCCTGTCATCTGCAAAAGCTGGTGAATGATGTGCTCGATCTGGCCCGCATCGAGGCTGCGCAGATGAGCCTGGTGCCGGAGGAGGTCGATCCGGCAGATCTCGTGCGAGAAGCTGTGCACACAGCGCGTAGTCTGGTCGAATCGCGCGGCCTGGCGCTATACACCGAGATCGAACCCGATCTCCCCAGGTTATGGGTCGATCCCACGCGCATTCGGCAGGTGTTATTCAACTTGCTCAACAATGCCGCACGCTTCACCGATGAGGGAAGTATCACGGTGAGCGTGCATCAAGAGGGAGAAGAGGTCGTCTTCGCCGTCAAGGATACCGGTGTGGGGATCGCACCAGAGGATCTCCCTCGCATCTTTGAGGAGTTTGAGCAGGCTGATAAGGGCACGCGGAGGCGTCATGGAGGAGCTGGGCTGGGGCTGGCGATCAGTAAGCGGTTTGTGGAACTGCATGGTGGTCGCATCTGGGCAGAAAGCCAGGTGGGCCAGGGGAGTACCTTCTACTTTAGCCTGCCTATCTATCGAACGGAGGCAGCGATGTCTCATCTTGATCGCCTCGCGGGATCGGCAGAGGGAGTGTCCTTCAAGGAAGGTGAGGAGCCCGTGCTGTTGGCGGTGACGCCCAGTCCGGCCGCGGCGGCACTCTTGACCCGTTATGTGCGAGGGTGTCGCGTGGTCGTAGTCTCCGATTTAGGGCAGGCACAGTACACGGCGCGTCAATTGATGCCGCAGGTCATTGTCATAGATCGAGCCTGTGGGGGGATTGATGCGGAAGAGCTTGAGGCGCTGGCCCAGGAGTGGGAGATGGCTCATATCCCCTTCGTGGCGTGTCCTTTACCTGGCGAGGAGGTGTTGCGCCAGCAGTTGATGGTGGATGGCTATCTGGTGAAGCCGGTATCGCGTCGAAGTCTGTGGGATATGCTGCGTCAGTTCGGCGAGAACGTGGATAAGGTCCTGGTCATTGATGATGATCAGGATTTCGTCTTATTCATAAGTCGATTGTTGGAGGACAGCCCAATCCGACGCTATCAGATCATCGAGGCATACAGTGGCCGGGAGGGGCTGGAAATGATGCGTCGACACCAGCCGGACATGGTCCTGCTGGATTTGCGGCTGCCAGATATCCAGGGAGCTCAGGTCGTTGAGCGTATCCGCTCAAACCCGGCCTGGCAGTATATCCCTATCATCGTCGTCTCGGCACAGGATGAGCTGGATAGACAGGGGATTTTGCAACAAGCCGTGACCATCACCCGGGCAAGCGGTATACTGCCGGGTGAGCTGGTGCATTGGATACAAGCTGTGGTCGGTACGGCCACTATGTCTCTTCTAGCTGCTCCAACGCTGAGAGGAGCTCCAATTCCGTGATAGGCTTGGCTAGGAAGGCAGTCGCGCCCAGCGAGAGGGCCAGTTCCTTCTGCTTCAGGACAGAGCAGACAATGATGGGAATGCGGCATGTCTCGGGCCGGTTGAGTAGGGCTTGCAGGAGGTCCCAGCCATCCTGTTCGGGCATCATCAGGTCCAAGGTGACGGCGTAAGGTCGGAATTGAATCGCCTTGTTGAGGGCATCCTGAGCCGTCTGAGCGGTGATGACCCGATACCCGTGAGGACTCAGGTAGCTGTGGATGAGTTCCAGCATATCCTCGTTATCGTCCACGACCAACACGATCCGCTCAGCGATGGGGAGCTGTAGGTCGAACCCGATGATGGACTGTCCCAAGTATATCGGCAGGATGTGAGCATCCGCCAGTGTGGCCATCTCCTCTAAAGACAAAAGCCTCTCCTCCGCCTCCCCCTGTTCCGCCGATTGAACGGCGGTGGCCGGTTCTACCCTCATGGAGAGGAGGATTTGTGCCTCCCCGGCTTGTGCAGTCACCTGGATCGTGGCTCCCCCCGCCTGTGCGATCAGATATCCCAGCATCCCTAGGAGGATCTGCCGCAACAAGTTCTGGTCGATTGAGATCCCAGGGAGCGACTGTGGGATAAGTGTGTAGCATTCGAGGCCGCGTTCGTGCAACCTTCTGTTCAAGATGGAAAGGACGCCCTGGATCACATCACTGATGCGGGCGTATCGATCGGCCTGTGCCGCACGGGCAACCTCCAGCCGGAGCAGCTCGAGGCGGTTGATGGCCTCGTCTTTGTCAGCCATCGTCTCGCTCTCGGTGACAGAGGGATGGGCAACATATCGTTCCCACAGAAGGTCGGCTACATCCTCAATAGCCATTTTGTGGACGCGGTAATAGTGACGCAGGCTGACGGCGAGTTGATCCGCCACGGCCTGGGGGTTCAGCCCCTTTATGTAGCGCAAGACCATGAGTCGATGGCGACGCCACTCAGGAGAGGTGACGGGCGCCTGTGGCCCGGGATCCAACTCCCCGATCGCTTCCAGGAGGATGTAATGGAGCCTTCTGGCGCGCTTTTTTGCGGGAAGAGAGGAAGAAGGAACCAATGTATCAATCAAAGGGTGTGTACGCAAATAGACCAGGTCGTAAAGGTGTTCGTAGGCATCAGCTACATGGGAAACAAATGCAGTCTTGAGCATGGGTTGTTCTTCCTGGTGATCTATTCCCATCGTGTCGACCTTAAGTGTAGTTGGTCTCCCTGATGTGCGTTGGTGCTGTTACAGACGGCAATGGGTGGAGCTTGCCGCCTGAGAGATGAGGCTTATGCGCCGCTATACAATCATGTCAAAAAATGGCATGGATCGGACGCACATGACATGAGTTTCGATAGTATACTAGTAGGGTCTTATGCTAGTTTGGGAAAGCCAAGGTTTTGATCTGTAGGAAATTGGGATTTCCTAGCAAGCGGTTGAGATAGATGCACAGCGTGTGAGCCGCGATCTTCGTATATAAGCGAGTACAC
>DUEN01000224.1 GCA_011176545.1 Caldilineae bacterium
CCCGCGGCAACGCGACCGAGGAGGAGAAGCCTTATTGGGCTACATATGGCGCCCGCATGTTCCGGCTATCGTATCTGACCGATAAGGCGAATATAGGCGACGCCTCGCCAGAGGAGATCGCCGAGCGCGACCGATTGGCGGCCGAGTTGCCCGAGGAGATCGTACGGGATTACCTGGACGGCCGCGCGCGCAATCACGCCGTCAATCGGGTGGCCCATCTGCGCCTCGGCTCGGATCGCGAGGGATTGCGAGCTCATCTGGCGCACCTCTTCTGGCGTCTCCTGGACGACTATCTCTATCAGGTCATCGCCCGTACCGAGGTCATGCTAATGGACCTGCCCGCGCTGGGGCTGGAGCCGATGATGACCGAGTTGCCTCGGGACGTGGACGCGGTGCAGGAGCGGGTCGCCGCCCGGCTGCTAGAGCGAGCAGGCCCCCTGAGCTCCCTCTTCCGCGATGCTTCCATCTCGACAAAAGGATGGCCCGAGATCTCGGAGATCTCAGTGCACGATATCCACCTCCCGTGGAAGCGTCTGTTCGAGATAGGATGCCAGATCGAGGTCCACTTCGTGGATGATTGTGGAAAAACAGGTTGACAAGCCCCTCGCGAGGCACTATAATGGGATTAGCTCTCGCAAATGTCATCATCCTCGACAACATCTCGTGAGCTTTGAAAATTGAACGCCATATCCTCTTCTTACAGATCAGAGGTGCCGCAGGGAATCATTCACACCTTATATGATCTCTGATTCCGTGCGGCCATTGTACAATAAGGCCCTGAGGCCAAGGAGGTCTGCCCCGTTTAGCTTCAAAGGCCCCTAAATCTGACGCTTATCCCCGGAGAGTGTGCAGGCTGCAGGGTTCAGCGCTGCCGGATCCTTATTTCTAACACGTGCTTCGCAGACGAGCCCAATCAGGAGGACGCCGACGTTTCCCTATAGCCGTCACCAGAGGACGGTATAGTCTCGCTGCTCGCAGCGAAAATTTCCTCGCCCTGATCTTGTCCCGGCCAGCCAGACCAAGCAAATCGGACGGTCAGGGGCTCGATGCCCGTTAGGGAGCGCCTTCATCCCCAACATATCTCGGCCAATAGTAGGTCGTCTGGGAGAAGAAACCCGACAGCCTGTCGGAGCGATCAGTCAAGGGTGGGATCCCACGGCTTAGGCGAGAGAGGGAACCATCCCTACGAAGAAAAAAGGAGGAGAGCCTCATGAAGCAAGGCAAGCTTTCCCGACGCGAGTTTCTACGTCTGTCGGCGGTCGGAGCGGCCGGCGTCATCGTGACAGCCTGCGCCCCCTCGGCCACTCCCGCGCCGGAGAAGGCACCGGAGGAAGAAGCGAAGCCGACGGCTCCACCTGTTGAGGCCGTTGGTAAGTACAACGAAGCCCCGATGCTGGCGGAGCAGGTTCGGGCCGGCCAGCTTCCACCCGTGGATGAGCGCCTACCCGAGACGCCCCTGGTCATCGAGCCGGTGGAGTCCATCGGCGAGTACGGCGGCACCTGGCGCATGATCGGCGGCGATGATGGGCTTGGCTGGCTCAGGGAGACCATCGCCACCGAGGCGTTGGTGAAGTGGAAGCGGGACGTCTCCGGCACACGGCCCAACGTCGTTCAAAGCTGGGAGTGGAACGACGACGCCACCGAGCTGATCGCCTACTTCCGCAAGGGGATCCGCTGGTCAGATGGGGCCCCCTTCACCGTCGATGACTACCTATTCTGGTGGAACGAGATGGTGATGGACGAGCAGGTGGGCCTGACGACGCCGGCCGGGACGCGCGTCAAGGGCGAACCGATGAAGGTGGAGAAGATCGACGACTACACCCTGAAGTTCACCTTCGCCGCACCCCATCCCCTGTTCCTGGATCTGAGCGCGAGAGGCTTCTACAACTCGGCGCTGCACTTGGTGCCATCCCACTATATGAAGCAGTTTCATCCCAAGTACAACGCCCAGGTGGAAGACGCCACGGAGTTGTTGGCCCGATATAACAACCCGCTGCACTATCCCGACAGACCGGTACTATACGCCTGGAGGGCGATCGAGTTTAGATCCGGCGACCGCATCACCCTGGAACGCAATCCGTACTTCTGGAAGGTAGATCCCCAGGGGAACCAATTGCCCTACATCGACAAGCTAGACGTCGAGATCGTCCCCGCAGGCGGCAACGCGACCGAGCTCGTCGTCCTCAAGGCCATCGCCGGTGAGTTAGATATGCAGGTCCGCGATATCCCGCTGAAGGACGTCCCCCTGGTCAAGGAGAATGCCGAGAAAGGTGGCTACCGCGTGATCATGTGGAATCGCGGCGACTATGCCTGGCCCTGGCTCATCCTCTACTACGATTACCCCGATGAAGGGATCGTGGAGCTGATGTATAACCAGAAGTTCCGCCAGGCGCTCTCCTACGCGATCAACCGCGAGCGCATCAACGAGGTCGTCGCCTTGGGTCTGGCCCATCCCAGGCAGGCCGCCCTCAGCCCGGAGAGCCCGGAGTTCCGCAGCCCAGAGGGGCGCAAGGTGTACGAACAGTGGGTCAGCGCCTATGCTTCCTACGAGCCGGAGACGGCTAAGGCCCTACTCGATGAGATTGGCGTCAAAGACGTCAACGGCGATAATTATCGAGAGCGCCCGGATGGCACGCCGCTGGAGTTGATCGTGTCTGTGAACCAGGGCGATACGCAATCCATCGAGGCGATGAACCTAATCAAGCAGGACTGGGAGGCCGTCGGCCTCAAGACCGTCGTCGCGCCCGATGAGTGGAGCGTGTTCTCGCAGCGCGTGCTAGCCGGTGAGGTGATGATCC
>DUEN01000225.1 GCA_011176545.1 Caldilineae bacterium
CCCATGAGATGGAGGCTCAGGTCATTAAGGGGAGGCTGGAGGCCGAGGGGATCCCCGTGATGTTGCAACGCGAGGCCGCGGGCACTGTGTTCAGCTTTTCCGTGGGCGTGCTGGCGGAGGTGCGCGTCCTCGTACCCGCCCCTCTGGCCGAGCGGGCCCGTCGCATCCTCTCCGAAGAAACGGAGCCGGAGACGCCGTGAGCCTTCGCTGCCTGTCCCTTAGCGCGGTTCTTCTGGCCGTCATCGGGTGGCTGGCGGCTTCTGCTCACGTTCTGGCGGACGCGTCAGGTTACCTCGCTTTCTCCGCGCGAGTTGACCATAACTGGGACATTTATGTGATCCGCCTGGATGGTGGCGACTTGCGTCGCATGACGGCGCATCCCGGACGGGAGCAGGACCCAGCTTGGTCGCCGGACGGCCGCGCCCTGGCCTACAGCGCCCGACGGAATCGACAGTGGGACCTCTATGTGCTCGATGTGACGTCGGGGGAGGAACGGCGGCTCACCGTCGATCAAGCGTATGACGGCGCGCCGGCCTGGTCGCCGGATGGGCGCTGGATCGCCTATGAGTCCATGGCCTCGGGCGACCTGGACATATGGATCATCCCATCGACCGGCGGCGAGGCGATTAACCTGACAGAAGATAGCCCCGCGGGCGACTTCGGTCCCATGTGGGCGCCGACCGGCCCTTACGCTGGCTGGCTGGCGTTCACTTCCTGGCGTCTTGGAGACAAGGATGTCTTCCTGCTCCATCCCGAGACGGGAGAGCTCCAGCAGGTGACCCACGACGAGGAGGACGAGGAGCTGGCGGGCTGGTCGGCCGATGGTCGGATCCTTTACATCTTCCGGGACGAGGACGAGCGCCGCGAGGTGTGGGCCCTCGACTTGACGACGGAGGAGGCCAGGTTGCAGCGACGCACCTGGCTCACGCGGATCCGGGCGGCAGTTGAAGCCGCGGATGGGCTGGCCGTGGTGTATCAGCGCGCCGATGGCGAGGGATTACTGTGGCTCCCCGACGACGATGGGCTGCCGGGCTATCTGGTCTGGCGCGCGGCGTTGGCCGGTCGCCTGGCCTATCATCCCGCTCCAGTGGTGGCCGGCGAGGTGATCGCCGAGGGCGCCGCAGCTCTGGATGATGCTCCCATGCCACAGGACGGAGAAGGCGTCGCTCGATTCGTCGAGCTGTCTGGGGTCACTGCACAGGGCTGGCCGGCCTCCCTTTCCAGCCAGGTGGCGGATAGCTTCCTGGCCCTACGGGAGCGCGTGAGGGAGGAGACCGGCTACGATTTCCTGAGCGAGCTAAGCGACGCTTGGCGGCCGCCCTCCTTTTACAATGAGACGTCGGATTACCTGAGCTGGCACAAAACGGGGCGGGCCGTGGATGTGTTGCTTGACTTCTATGATGAACAGGGTGAACAGGTGATGGAGCGTGTGCGCGAGAGTATGGGGGGCGAGACGTTCTGGCGGATCTATCTGCGCTGTCGCGATCAGGATGGATCGTGCGGGCGACCCCTCACCGACCGTGTGTGGGACCTGAGCCATGACGCTCGCGCCAACGGCGGTTGGGGGCGAGGCGGGTTGCCGGGCCGCCTGTACGGCCAGTATTTCGTGGACTTCACCGCGCTGGCCAGGGAGTACGGTTGGCGCCGGATTGGGAGCTATGAGGAGGATGGGTTCGACTGGCGTACCTATTTCACGGCGTTGGAATATTGGCACTATGAGCGTCGGGATGGGCAACTGTGGTATCCGCTCATGCTGGAGGTTTTAGATCCCGAGCAGGCGAAGGCGTATTTCTCCTGGGAGGAGGCCATCTCCCATGGCGTGGATCCCTTTTATGCCTTCATGAAGGGCTTGCCGTTACCTGCCCATGAGAGACATTGGCAGGCGTTGCGCCCTTGAGGGCCTGATCCGCCCGTGAGACCGTGGTATAATATCATGTGTCCTGAGGTGCTCGGAACGCGGGGCTGATCACCGGCTCGTTCGGCCCTAGCAAGGTGACCCCTCGATGTGGAGCGGCCCCCCTCGCAGTGCGGCGATGCCGAGCCTCCAGACAGGCTATCCTCAAATATCCCCAGATCGGAGGTGTCCCGTGCCCGCTCAAACCGTTCATGTCCGCCCTATCTACACACCCGAGGAACGCTTACAGTTCATCACATTTCAATGGGAGGTCTACAAAGGGGATCCGAATTGGGTGCCGCCCCTGATCAGCGAGCGCAAGGCGTTTCTCGATCCCGCACGTAATCCCTCCTTCGAGCACATGGATTGTCAGCTCTTCCTGGCGGAACGGGATGGCCGCGTGGTGGGCACCATTTCCGCACACATTAACCACCGCCACAACGAGTTTCACGAGGAGCAGGTTGGCTTCTTCGGCTTCTTCGAGACGATCCAGGACTACGCCGTCGCGGAGGCGCTGCTCTCCGCCGCCTGCGATTGGGTCCGGGATCGGGGGATGACGGCCATCCGCGGGCCGGCCAACTTCAGCACGAACGATGAGGTCGGCATGCTGGTCGAGGGCTTCGACTCCCCGCCGGTGATCTTGATGACCTATAACCCGCGGTATTACCCGGAATACGTGGAGCGCTTCGGCTTTCAGAAGGCTCAAGACCTGCTGGCTTATCACATCGATCTGGAGATCTTTCGAGAGCATCCCGATCGGGTGCCATCGAAGCTCCTCCGCGTCGTGGAAAAGGTGAAGCGACGGGGCGAGTTCACGGTGCGTCCCATCAACATGAAGCGCCTGGATGAGGAGATCGAGCGATTCAAGAAGGTATATAATTCGGCATGGTCGAGGAACTGGGGGTTCGTGCCCCTCACGGACGCGGAGATCGATCACCTGGCGGAGAACCTGAAGCAGATCGTGGACCCGGCGACGGTCTTCATCGCCGAGGCGGAGGGAGAGCCCATCGGCATCATCCTGCCGTTGCCCGATCTGAATCAGCCGCTGCGTCTGGCCTATCCCCGACCGGGCGTGCCGGAATGGTGGACCCTGCTCAAGTTCCTCTGGTACTGGAAGGTGCGCCGCACGGTGACGCTGATCCGGGCGTTCGCCATGGGGGTGATCGAACCGTATCGCAACCGGGGTGTGGACGCCGTGATGTATTATGAAATGGGCAAGGCCGCCCTTGAGCGCGGATATAAAGAGGCCGAGATGTCCTGGATATTGGAATCCAACACGGTGATGAACAACACGATCAAGGCGCTCGGGGGGCGCCATTACAAGACGTACCGCATGTACGAGAAGGCCCTCTAATCATCTGGCTAACCCAAAATCGTCAGGCTGTCGAACAGGTGGAAGGCGACGACGTATTTCTCCATGACCTGGGCGATCCGGTCCACGACGTAGTCGTGCGGATTCGGATAGACAGTGCTTATGTTCTGATAAAGTGCTTCCCGGGCTTGAACGACGGCGGGTTGGGTCCACACGTAGCGGCTTCCCGTCTGCACCAGCCAGGCACGTCGCTCGGGTGAGAGCTCGTTAAAGGGTTTCCCCTCCTCTTCGGGGGTCAGCCATTTCTGCCAGCGGCCCGAGTCGAGCACGGCCTGCTCCAGCACGGCCATGAACCTGGAGGGTTGGAGGCTGGGACGAGCGCGGCAGAGATCGGTTTCCTTCGCACATAGGTCCGAGAGGGCCAGGTATTCGGCGGCGGTGAACTCGGGGCCCACATTGGCCCCGCCCATGCCGCTGTCTGGGTATGCCTCCGGGTTGGACACCCAGTCGGTATAGTGTCCCTTGATCAGGGACCCCAGCGGCGCTACGATGTCATACAGCCGGGCCGCCACCTCTGGATCGAAGTCCGTCGTGTGCAGGTCCGTGCCGACCTTGCCCACGATGAAGCAAGGCCAGGCGTGGAGTAGACCGCGGGCTTCCAGGCCGGTGCGTAGGTCGCGGATGAAGGTCTTGAAGTTGTCGAAGTCCGCCAGGCCGCCGTGTACCTCCTCCGTCCCTACCTCATACGCGATCGGTGGTAACCCCAGACGTTGGCGTTCCTTCTCAGCGTACTCGATGAGATCCAGTGTGCGCTCGACTACGGTCTCGATGGCGATGGTCTCGCCAGGCGGCAACGTGCGATCCACGGTGGGATCGATGTGCAGGAGCTGGTAGCCGGCCTCTAAGCACGCGGTCAGGCTGCGGCGGACCTCCGCCATCGTCTCCTCAAGGGAGAGGCGGTCCAGAGTGTGGCGATCTTTCAGCCATGGGCCGCCGTGATCCAGGCAGGGGTACAGGGGGCCATCCCAGCGGTATTTCCGCGCCAGCGTTCGGATCTGCTGTACGAATTGCTTCGGCGTCCAACCGGTGTACCCGCCATCGCGATCGACCTGGTTGAGGGTGGCGGCGAACAGCATGGGCATGTTGTTCGCCGCGGCCACTTTGACGGCCGCTTCCAGCACCGCGGCCGAGTTGGGACACACGGCCAGCAGGGTGATCTTCGCCTTGCTGCTCTCCCGTAATCGGATGATCCTGCGCACGAGCTGATTCAACGTGGGCATAAGTCCTCCGTCTTCAGTCGTTGTCGGTATGGATCAGCCTTGCGGATTTTACGCCATCTGACTCTTCATGTCGAATATGAAGAAGGTTCCTTCAATCGCTTGACGCTTAAACCCCACAAGAAGATAATATGGATGGTATTTGGTCTGTCTGGAGGTAGAGAGATGCCTGCACAAGAGGGGCTAAAGGAACGAGTGATGGCTACCCTGGATACGCTCCCCGAGGAAGCGCTTGAAGAGGTGGCCATGTTTCTAGAGTATCTGGAATATAAATTGGGGCGTCATTCTCCCCATGAGACGCCTTATAAGCCAGTGTCTTTGGGAGGCTTGTGGGAGGGGGCCACCATCACGGAGGAAGATATCGCCGAAATCCGTCGCGAGATATGGGGGCATTTTGGTGAGCGCGAGCTATAAGCCAGTATGTGACGGATACCCATGCCCTTTACTGGCATCTTACCAATGATCCTAAACTTTCATCAACTGCTCGTCAAGTATTTCAGGAGGCTGATGTAGGACTGCATCGGATCTTTGTGCCGGGAATTGCTCTGATCGAAATGGTCTATCTGGCTGAAAAGGGACGTTTGGATAGAACCTGGGTTAATCAGGTGCTTGACTTGTTAGAGATTGTGGGAGGAAGTTACACCATTGCCCCTTTGGATCAGAGGACGGCTCGAGCGTTGCAGGAGGTTCCTCGTTCAGTTATTCCAGATATGCCAGACCGGATCATCGTTGCGACAGCGCGCCAGTTGAGGATGCCTCTGATTACTCGGGATACAAGGATTTGTGAGACAGAATTGGTATCTGTGGTTTGGTAGTGAAAGGCGCGTAGGGTTAACCAGAGAACCCCGGCTTCATGAAGAGGCCGGGGTTCTCGACATTACGGCGTTTATTGGGTGATGGTGAACACGCCGCCGGCGCTGCGGCCCCATACCTCCGGGAAGTACATCTCATATGCGGTGGTCGGCAGTACCAGATAGCGACCTGGTAGGCTGGCCCGCATCTGATAGGTGTACTGGTAGGTGCCCCGCGGCAGCCGGGTGGCGAACAGCGCGACCTTCTCATCCCGTAGCTCGGTGTGGCTGGGGATCCATCGTGCCCACCACGGAGGTCCTCCCTCTCCCGTGGACGCGGCCTCCAACTTGGGCGCTTCATACGTCTTGCTGGTAATCCGTAGGCTGGTGTCGATGGCCTCGGCACCGGCCGGCAGGGGATCTTCCACTACCAGATAGTACAGATCGCTGGGGGCGATGATGGTCAGCTCCACCCGGATCACGTCGCCCACCTTCGCCTGGGTGATGGGCCGCTCGGGGTCGTCCGCCAGGACGTAGCGTCGGGCGACGATCACGCCTCGGTCCAGGGCCTCGATGGCCTCCACCGGCAGGTAGTAGCGCAGGTGCGTCGTGTAGTAGAGCCGACCGCGTCCCGTCTGCCCCTCCTCGGCGGACCGCTCGATGACCAGTTGATTCGCCTGATCGGCCAACAACTGTGCCACCCGCGCCCTCAGCACCGTCGGCTCGTCCAGATTGTCCCGATCGACAACGCCGCTGCCCAGCTCCTCGCCGTTCAGCCACACGCGCCAGGTGTAGTCCGCCTCCAACTCGCCGGTGGCCACCATCCAGTCGGTGAGGGCGATCAGTGACCACGCTGTTTCCTGAGTGGTCTCCCAATGCCCTGCCTTGCGCGCATGCATCAGCCATCGCACCACGTTCGGCGCCAGCCCCTCCGTTTCGCCGAAGCGGGCCAGCAGGTCCAGCACGACGGCCGTGGTGCGGGTGTCCGTGTTCATCGTCCAGAAGTCCGTGGACTCCTCCTCCCAGTGAGTGCCGGTGGCGGAGAGCACCGCGCGGCCGGTCAGCCCGCTGATGATGGCGTCGATGCGAGGCCGCTGCACCTCGGCATCCAGGACGCCCAGGGCCAGCCCCAGGAACGCCTGCCCATACAAGCTCATCCGTTCCCGCTCGTCGAACAGGGTGACGGCGCGGCTGATGACGTTCTCGCCCGCCTCCGCCAGGACGTAGATGATGAACGCTTGCTCGTTGAGCTCGATCCGCTTGAGGGAGGCAGGGGCCTTGAGTTGTCCCTTGAGATAGCGGAGGCCGCGCGTGAGCACGCCCTGCTCCACGCTGAAACCTGCCCGTTGCGCCTGCACTAGGCCGAAGGCGACGTAGGCGCTGAGGAACGGCTGGCTTCGTTCGCCGCGCCACCAGCCCCAGCCGCCGTCCACGTTCTGGCGGCTGTAGATCCGCTGCAAGGCCACGCCCACCTGTTGGGACAGCTTCTCCGCCAGCCCGGGGTGTTCGATCCCTAGCGACTTCAGCGCCCGGTAGGTGAGCACATTGGGCAGGAAGCGGGATAGCACCTGCTCCGTGCACTCGTACGGGTAGTGCTCCAGATAGCGCAGCCCCTCCTGCATGCCGGCCGCCAGCGTCGGCTCCAGCGTCACCGTCAGCTCGCCCTGATCCGGCTCGGCGTCGGCGGGCACGCGAATGACCTCCACGCGCGCCTCCTCGCCGGTGACCTCGCCGGCCGTGCCGACTACCTCTGGCGTCGTGTAACGATATACGGGCAGCGTGATCTCCACCGCGTCTTGGAGATCGTCGGCGCGGGCGTCGAACAGCAAGACGACCTGGTCGCCCGGCCTCACCCTCACGGGCCAATCCACGCGCACCGCGCCGCTAGCGGGCACGGTAACCTGATGCCGGGCCGGCCCGTCGATGGAGAGCCCCCGCGCCGAGAGCGTGATGGTGACCTCGCGATCGGCGTCCGTGTTGTTATGGATCACCGCGCCCAGGTCGGCCGCGTCGCCAGCGACGAAGAAGCGGGGCGCCACCGGCCGCACCAGCAGATCTTTGGTGGCGATCACGTCCACCGTCGTCTCGCCCACCAGCGTGTCGGCCGTGATCGCCTTGCCGGTCATGCGCCACGTGGTGAGATTGTCGGGCAGCGTCAGGCTCACCTGAGCCCGGCCGTCCTCGTCAGTGCGCACGGCCGGTGCCCAGAAGGCGCTATCGGGGAACTCTCTCCGGACGCTGGGGGCCTCGCCTGGGCCGCCACCGCCGCCCTTGGCACCTTTCTGTTGCTGCTGGGCCAGCCGATCCAGATTCATCACCAGCCCCAACGCCGTTCGCACACCCACGCCGCGGCGGCGATAGAAGCGCTCCGGCATAGGCTCGACGTTGGGACCCGCCAGCGTCAGCGCGGCCTTGTCCACCAGCGAGAGAGACAGCTCGGCCTCAACCGGGCGCCCGGCGCGATCCCGCACCTCGATCGTGTAGGTCAGCGGCGCGCGGGGGCCGACCACCTCCGCGCTAGGGCGGAGCGTCACCTGGAGGATCTTCTCCTCGATGGAGACGGGTAACTCGACATAACCTATCTTGAAGGACGCCAGCGGATCGCGCTCGTCCTGGCCTTTGACGATGACCACGCTGACGAAGACGTTTGGGGCGTACTCCCCGCGTATGGGGATCTCCAGGATCTCGCTGTTGCTGGTGAGGGTGATGACCTGGTGCGAGAGGATATGGCCGCGCTCGATGGTGAGGAGCGCGCGCACGGGCCCTTGATAGGGCGAGGGCACGAGCACCTTCGCCACATCGCCGACGCGATATTCCTTCTTGTCGGCCACCAGCTCGATACGATCGTGATTCTCCATGCGCCAGGGGACGAAGGTATCCGCGCGGCCGCTGACGTAGATGAAGGCCGCGCTGGCTACCTTATGCCCCTGATCATCCTCGGCATGGCCGCGCACCAGATACTGGCCGCCCTCCTGGGGGATCCAGCTCAACATCGCCCGGCCATCCACATCGGTGGTCAGCGTTCGGGTGAGTACAGGCGTCTCCTTCACCTTGCTCGTCCAGTAGAAGCGGCCATCCTCGCCCTTCTCCTTCACGCTGTACCACTTCACCTGGGACACGACGACGGTGATGGGCACTGATGGCACAGGGGAGCTTTGCGGATCGACAGTGATGAAGTCCACGTGGCTGGTCTCACCCGTCTTCACCACGTACTCCCGCGGGGACGCGCCCATGTAGAGCGCGGCCTGGTGCACGATGGCCGAGGCAGACCCGGCGACCTCTTGACCGTTCACGTCGATGACGCGCACGTCGATGGTGAACACCTGGGATTGGTCGCGGTCGGCGATGTCGGCCGGGATCGAGAACGTGAACCGTCCCTCGGCGTCCGTCTTTCCTACACCCTCAGTCAGCGGCTCCCCATAGCGGAATCGGGAGGGACGGTAGTAATCCCAGCCCTTGAAATCCTGGAAGCTGTACCAGCCCTCGCCTTGATAGTTGAAAAAGTAGTCGGCGCTCAACACCGTCCAGCGGACCTCAGCGTTCTGCACGGGGCCGCCGAAGAAGTATTTGGCCTGGACGGTGGCGCGGATGGTCTCGCCCTGGATGTACTCCGGTCGATCGGTCTCCACGGCGAGCTCATACTCGGGCTTTCGATACTCGGCGACCTGGAAGCTGGCGCCGAAGTGTTGCTCTCGCTCGTCCAGGGGCTGATCGGGCAGGTCGATCTGAAGGTCGATCCGATACCACCCCAGCGCTGCCTCCTCGTCCAGCGCCAGGTCATCGTAGATGGTGCCCAGCGGGCTCAGGGGCAGCGTCTTGCGATATACCTCGTTGCCGAACTCATCGCGGATGGTGACGGTGATCGGATAGCCGGGCTCCAGCAGGCTGTATTGGGCGTCGTCGTCCCGGCGGACGATAGCCTTCCAATGCACTGTCTGTCCCGGCCGATAGATGGGACGATCTGTGTAGACATAAGCATTCACCGGGCGATCGTACCCTACGCTGAGCCCGAACTCCCATGGGCTGATCCCGCGCGTCCACTGATTGATGGTAGCGGCGAAGGTCTCCTCGCCCGGCTTCCCGGCGAAGACATATAGCGGAGCCCACTGCTTACGTGAGGCGAAAGTAGTGCGAAACACACCGTCGGCATCCGTCCGCCCCTCGATCTCCAGGCCTTCCTCGCCGAGGAGGCGTATCGGTAGATCAGCCACGGGGCGTCCCGTCTTCAGGTCCGTGGCCCAGACCAGCGCCTCGCTTTCAGTATGCTTCAGGGTGAGGTTCAGCCGGGAGATCACCAACAACTGTCGGGAAGGCCGTCGATCCTTTGAATAGAAGATCTCCGGGGCACGCAGTGTCAGCATATAGAGCCCCGGAGGCAATGGATTACCCTCAGCATCGGTCAGCGGCCCTCGCCAGGTGCGGATCTCGTTGGGCGGGGCATCCACATCGACGGACCACGCGTGGATCAGGTCCTCCTCGGCGGGCCAATAACGGCGCCAGAAGTCCCATCCCTTCTCACCGGTGAGGTTGACGAAGGTCGGCACGTCCACGCGCGTCAGACGGAAATCCAGCCGCCGGACGTTTCGATATCGGGCCGTGATCAGGGTGGTGGTATAGGCGTTATATGTCCCTACATCGCCGAGCCCTTCGAGATAGGCCATGGG
>DUEN01000226.1 GCA_011176545.1 Caldilineae bacterium
CCCGCAGCCCCACAGACTCGCTCACTCGACCAGCCGCACCGGCACGCCCCGCTCTGCCAGGTACCGCTTGACCTCGGCGATGCTCAGCTCCCGATAGTGGAACAGCGAAGCCGCCAGGGCCGCCTCCGCGCCGCCCATGGTGAGCGCCTCGTAAAAGTGCTCCAACGCGCCAGCACCGCCTGAGGCGATCACCGGGATGGACACGGCCTCAGAGACGGCACGGGTTAGCGGGATATCATACCCGGCCTTGGTGCCGTCGGTGTCCATGCTGGTAAGCAGGATCTCCCCCGCGCCCCGATCCTCCGCCTCCTTCGCCCACTCCACAGCGTCGCGGCCGAAGGGGATGCGCCCGCCGTTGATGTACACCTGCCAGCGGCCGTCCGGCTCCTTCCGCGCGTCGATGGCGACGACGATGCATTGCGAGCCGAATCGTTTGGCCCCTTCCGTGATCAGCTCAGGATTGCGCAGCGCGGCCGAGTTGATGCTCACCTTATCCGCCCCAGCATGCAACAACGCCGACATGTCTTCGATCGTGCGGATGCCGCCACCCACCGTGAAGGGGATGAACACGGTGTCCGCTACCCGGCGCACCATGTCGATCACGATATCCCGCTGTTCATGTGAGGCCGTGATGTCCAGAAACACCAACTCATCGGCGCCCTCCGCATCATACACCTGCGCCTGCTCCACGGGATCGCCCGCATCCCGCAGGTTGACGAAATTGACCCCCTTAACCACCCGACCATCCTTGACATCCAGACAAGGGATAATGCGCTTAGCCAGCATCGCCCTCCCTCCCGTTCGGCCGCGCCAGGATGCCCAGCCTCTGCGCGGCCATCAACACACCGTATTGCAAAGCTCCGTCCACGTAACGCCCCTCCACCACCTCGGCCAATACCTGTCGAAAGGGACGCGGCACCACCTGCACCTCCTCCTGCGGATCCAGACGCTGCCCCTGAGGTAGTCGTCTCAGCTCCCGCGCCAGATAAACATGAGTGGCCACGCGCAGGCTGCCCGGGTAGGGCATCATGTAGCCCAGCCGTTCCATCCGATAGGCCGTGTACCCCGTTTCCTCCTCCAACTCCCGAAGGGCGCCCTCCGCCGGGTCTTCGTCGGGATCCAGGCGACCGGCCGGAAGATCGAAGATGACGCGCCGTAGTGGGTGGCGGTACTGCCGGGTCAACAGGATGTCGTCGTCGTCCGTTAGCGCCACCACGGCCACCGCGTCCGCCGGGCTCTCGGCGATATAGTACGCCATGCGGCCCAGCCGCTCGTGCTCGATCTCCTCCTCAATGATCCGGATGAACCAATTCTCAAACAGGACGCGAGAGGAGAGGACACGCCACACGCCAATCGCAGGGTACTCCGTCACGAGAATGCCTCCTCCGCCGGATGGGCGGGCCGTCTGGCCAGTTCAATGGCTGCCGCCAGATCTAGAGCGCCCGTATAAATAGCCTGCCCCGTGATGACCCCTTCGATGCCCCGGTCCTCGACCTCCTTGAGCGCCCGAATGTCGTTCAGGTCCCGCACGCCGCCGGAGGCGATGACGGGCACCCCGGCCGCGGCCGCCAGCTCCGCCGTCGCCTGGACGTTCACGCCAGTGAGCATCCCATCACGGCCGATGTCGGTATACACGATGCGCGGCACCCCCAGGTCGGCCATCCGACGGGCCAAATCGACGGCGGACACATCGGACACCTCCTGCCAGCCGTGGATCGCCACACGGCCCTCCCGGGCGTCGATGCCGACGACGATCCGCTCGGCGCCGAACCACTCCACCGCCTGGGCGACCAACTCCGGCCGTCGCACAGCCACCGTGCCTAGGACCACCCGAGTCGCCCCCAATTGCAGCGCCAGGTCGATATCCTCCAGCGTGCGCAGCCCGCCGCCGAACTGGATCGGAACCGCCACGGCCCGTCGGATCTCGGCCAGACGCTGCAGGTTCAGCTCCGCCTCGCCGCCGCCCAGTGCGCCGTCCAGGTTGACCACATGCAGCCACTCGGCGCCCACAGCCACCCAGCGACGCGCCATCGCGGTCGGATCGTCGCCGTACCTTGTCTCCGCGTCCGGATCGCCCTGGCGCAGTCGCACCACCCGCCCGCGCCGCAAATCAATCGCAGGGAAAACGATCATCTACCGGCCTCCACCACACGCAACACGCAATACGCAATATAACGGCTATTTCGTATTGCGTATTCCGTATTGCGTAATCATGTCCCTACATCGATCACCATCCCATCATACGCGAACCGCACATCCCACCCTCGCTCCGCCCGCAGCCGCTGCTCTAGCTCGCACAGATCGTCATACGTGACGCCATCCGGCTCCTCGATATGGTTGAGGACGACGCGACGAGGGGCCAATGCCTCGACCATATCTAGCGTCTGTAGAAAGGTCGCCTCGACCTTCAGCACCGGATGATCGGCCGGAAACTGGCGTTCGCATGTGAGCGGGTTGAACTCGAAGATGCCCGCGGGGATCACGGCCAGATCGACGCCGCGCAACCAGCCCGGTGGCTCCCAGCCGATCAGCTCGTCCATGGCGATGAGCACCCGCGTCTCGTCCCGCTGGAACAGGAACGCGTACACATAATCCGCTGCCAGCGCGATATGGCGCACGTCCCAGCCGCCGAAATGCAACCATTCGCCGTCGGGCCAGACGTGGAGCTGCACCGTATCATGCCGTGCCATGAACTCGAAGTGCTCCTTGAGCCCCAGCCGGGTCTGGAAGTCCTCCGCCACCTTCGGCGGCAGGTAGACGTCGGTGCACTGGGAGCGCCGCGGCCACCCCCGGAAGTCCATGTTGCGAGTCTCGAACAAACGCCGCCCCATGGTGTGATCGGGATGCCAGTGGCTGTAAAAGACGGCGGCAATATGACCGATATGGGCCCGGTTGAGCTGGTCCTTGATCTCCTCCGGGGTATCAATGAGCACGTCCGGCCCATGTACAAAGACGGACGGTCCCGATCGGCTGTACGGGATGCCTTTCTCACGCGCCTCGGCACAGATTCGACATTCGCAGCCGGGGCGCGGCGTGGTGACCGCACCGCCGCTACCCAGGATTTCCACACGCAAAGTATCCCTCCCTCGTTGGCGTGGAGCGGAGAGCGTGGAGCGTGGAGCGG
>DUEN01000227.1 GCA_011176545.1 Caldilineae bacterium
GGCGCGTCCACCTGGAACAGGCTATAAGCCAGGGGAAGCTCGCCGCCCTGGCCGGTGAACGGCCGCACCACCAAGGGATCATTCAGCTCATAGCCGGCGCGCACCGTGCCGTTTCGCCAGTCGCCGGAGTGAGGGAACAGGGCGTAGGTGAACTCGTGATGGCCCTCGTCCGCGTGAGGATCGGGGAAGTCCGGCGAGCGGAGCAGCGACAGCCGCAACACGTTGTCCTGCACGTCGTTCCCGTACTTGCAGTCGTTCAGCAACGAGACGCCATAATCGCCCTCTGAGAGGTCGGCCCACTTGTGCACGGCCGTCTCGAAGCGGGCCCAGTCCCACGACGTGTTGCGATGGGTCGGCCGCTCCACGTTGCCGAATTGGATGTCGAACGTGGCCCGCGGCGAGAGAACATCCACCGGGAACGCCACCTTCAGCAGGATGTCCTTCTCGTGCCAGTCTACCTCGGTGTGGAAGGTCAGGCGACGGCTGTCGGCGTCCAACGAGATGCGCTGCTCAATGGTCGAGTTCAACAGCTTCAGCCGCACGCGCAGCGTCTGGCGTAGCGGCCCCGCCTCGATCAGCTCGATCTCGCCCGGCTCCTCCACCGTCCACATCTTATCGTCGAAGTAGATGTCCACATCCCACGCGGGCCAGTTCATCGGCTTATCCTGGAAGGCCTGGAACTGGTTAGCGACGGCGCCCGCGGGCAGGACCTCGCGCTGGTAATCTTTGTCGAACAGCCGGATCAGCTCGCCTTTCTCGTTGAACTCAGCGCGCAGGTGCGTGTTCTCCAGCACCCAGGGCTCCGGCGCTGGGGACGGGTTCACCTCCTCTGACACCGGGGGCGCATCGACCAGTTTGTAGACGCGGTAACCGGTGCTAGGTACATGGACCTGGAAGAGGACGCGATCGCCTGATCGCTGCATGGGAGCCAGGGCCTCGGTCTCCGCATCGGCCAACGCCTTGCCCTCCGGCACGAGCTCCGCGGGTACGTCGATGATCTGCCGCCGATCCCAGCTCAGGGCGTTGTAGACCAGGATCCCCTGTTCGCCCGCGGGCAGGCTCGTAGCCGCGGCAATGCAATCCAGCGCGGCGTCTCGGGCCCGTCGGCCGAGGGACAGCACGCGCTCGTACTCTCGGGTGCTGTCCTCGTACACCTCGTGGATGGACGAGCCGGGGATGATGTCGTGGAACTGGTTGCGGCAGATGGTGGTCCACGCCTCGGTGAAGTCCGCGGCCGGATAGGGCGCGCCCAGCAGCGCCGCGCCCACCGCGGCCAGCTCCGCCTGGTGCATGAGCACCTCGCACTTGCGGTTGTACCGCTTGTTGCGCGCCTGCGTGGTTAGCGTGCCGCGGTGATATTCCAGATACAGCTCGCCGTTCCACACGGGTAGGTCGCGCGCGTTGCGTTCCAGGTTTTGGAAGAACTCCTCGACGCTGCCCTGGCGCACCTGTGGGGTGCCGGGCATGGCGGCCAGGGCGCGGGCGCGCTCGATCATCTCGAGGGTGGGCCCACCGCCGCCGTCTCCGAACCCGTAGGCGGTCAACAACTCGTCGTGGTGCTCTTTCTGCTGGTAATTCTCCCACGTCCCCACCGCCTGCTCACCGGTCATCATGGCGTTATAGGTGGATGCGTAGGCGCCGGGGTCCGGCGTGGTGATGAAGTGGGTCAGCACCTTGGTGCCATCCAGCCCCTGCCACCAGAAGGAATCGTAAGGCAGGCGGTTGTACTGGCTCCAACCGATCTTGATGGTCATGAAATAGTCGAGGCCGGCGCGCTTGATGAGCTGGGGGAGCGCCCACGCGTAGCCGAAGACGTCGGGCAGCCAGAGGACGCGGCTTTCCTCGCGGCCGAACTCCCGCTGGAAGAAGGTACGGCCGAGCAGGAACTGGCGCACCAGCGATTCGCCGCCGGAGATGTTGCAGTCCGCCTCCACCCACATGCCGCCGATGATCTCCCAACGCCCCTCGGCCACCCGCTGCTTGATCTGCTCATACAGATGCGGGTAGTCCTCTTTGACGTACTGGTAGAGCTGAGGCTGAGACTGGGTGAAATGGAACTCCGGGTATTGCTCCATGAGGCGGAGCATGGTGGCGAAGGTGTGCGCGGCCTTCTCCCGCACGCGGGCCAGGGTCCACAGCCAGGCGACATCGATGTGCGCGTGGCCGGTGGCCACGATCTTGACGGGCATCGGGTCGCATTGGGCGAGGCCGGCCTTCAGCGCCTCCAAGGCGGCCGGCACCGAGCCGTAGAAGTCGCCGTTGACGCGGAAATCCAGGAGCTGGAAGGCATCGTCCAGCGCGTTGAGGATGGCGTGGCGGGCGAAGTTGTTTTCGTCCATGGCGCGGGCGGCCTGCAGCGCGGCCTCCGCCGTATGATACAACCGCCGCGTGGGCATGTCCACCGTCACCAGCTCGACACCCTGGAAGATCTGCTCGAAGGGCCAGGTCGGGTTCCAGCGGTGCATAGTGCACCAGGCATGCACGGCCAGGTCGAATGTCTCCCCGCCGCGGGCCGATTCGGTCAACAGCAGCTCCTTATGGTTACGGTCGATGCCTTGTACGGCCACGCCGTTCAGGTACGCCAGCGCCTCGGAGTGCACGGGCGCCATAGGATGGCTAAGAGCGATGTACGCGGCCACCCGTTGCCCGGCCCACTCCTCCGGGATGCAAAGCTCCGCCCGGAACCAGCGCCACTGGTCCCGGCCGCCCCACATCTGCCCGTGTTCGATGACGGGCCAGCCGGAGGCGTCAGCCGTGATGCCGTCCGGCAGATCCTCCGGGCTGATGCGCACGAGCACCGGCCTGCGCTCGCGGTAGATCCGCGCCCCCACGTCGCGCAGCAACCGCTCCAGCTTTTCCACGGTGAATCGGATGCGATGTTTGCCCATTCGTCACCTCGTTACGTTAATTACGTTTTACGTATTACGTTTTGTTTACGTATCTAGCTACCGGACAGTTTAGGTAAAGTAGGGGATAAATCTAATGGAGATGCACTCTCCATTGGCCAAGCACCACTCTAACATATCAAAGCCGATCCGAAAGATGCTCAGGTCGCGGCGATTGGA
>DUEN01000228.1 GCA_011176545.1 Caldilineae bacterium
ACCCCATTGTGCACAATGATAGTTCCATCGTAGCCGACGTTGGCGCGCACGGCCCCATCCGGGTGAGGCGCGTGCCAAAGGATCGCGCCGGTGCTGGCATCCAGGGCGAACGTCCCCTGATCTCGGGTGCCCACGTAGACCACGCCGTCCACGACGACGGGATCAGAAATGGAGCTCCAATTGTCTAGCACGGCTATATCCGTATGCCATATCTCGGCGCCGGGAGGATCGCTCGTCGTATCCAGGGCATACACGGAGAGCACAAATCGCTCGATGGAAGGATCCCCTGGATCAGGACGAAAAGCCTCCACGGCCACGTAAACCACACCGTTCACCACGGCCGGGGAGTAGATCTGAGGATCACCAGCCTCCGGAGCGATGTTCTGGACCCACAGTATATCACCCGTGCTGGCATCCAGGGCATACACGTCACCCGTCCACGTGCCGAAGTAGACCACGCCATCCACTACGGCAGGAGAAGATGATTCGTTATCCGCAGGCAACGTCTGAGTCCAGAGGGTGATCTGGGCTTCCAGGTCCAGCGCGTAGAAGGCATCGTATCCACCCACGTAGGCGATGCCGTTCACGATAGCGGGGCTCTGAAGGGCCCAATAGTTTTCGTTGTAGAGCTGCCATTCCAGGGAGAGTGGAGGGTACAGTCGCTGCTCAGTGGGGCTGTAAAAGCTGCGCTCAGGGCTCCACCCTAGCGTCGGCCAGTCGCCTGTGGGCTGATTACCGCCGGCATCACCACAGAGTGATGTCGGCGCGGCCACCGTCTCCGCCACCCGCACGCGCTCTGGGACACGTCCTTTCACGCCTATCCTCCGGTCGGCGGGACGCCCTTTAGGGGGTAACAGCCGTATCTGGGAAGTCAACAGCGTCCCGTCCGGCTGGGGATGCACCCGCGCGCGCGCCCATTGTCCTACAGCCAGCTCGGCCGCCTCTCCCCCTTTCGGGGCCAACACGCGCAGACGGGGCGAAAGCGTGATATTCCAAATAGAGCCATCCGGCGTCTTGAGGAGCATCCGACCATCCGTTAAGTCCACCACCTGTCCCACCAGGGATCTGGGTTGGCTGAGGTGTTGTGACGGGGATCCAGCAGCTACGGGGATGACACCTATGGAGAGGACGAGGCTCAGCGCCAGCAACCACACCACCCATGTACCTCGTCGCTTTATAGACATGGACCTTCCCTCCCTCGCGACATTAACCTGACGATACGCACGGCTTACCTTCACCAAGATCCAATATGGTGCCATTGAACGAGAGAGACAATGGGACAAAAGGGGGAGAGACCTCGCAAGGATCTTTGAGGAGGCCATGGGGTGCGATAGACAACCTGGCGCAAATAGAATAGAATGAAGGAGAGATTAGAGATCTCTGGGAGATTCTCAAGTCTGGCGCTAAAGACCACTCTGAAGCAAAGGAGGAGAAATCATGCCCATGTCCTCTTATGAGGTCGTTCGCCGGGCGATCGAGTTCGACCATCCTGAACGGCTGCCCGTGCGCTTCGCCGCATTAGAGCTGGATGATACGCACACCGTGAAGTGGAATCAGATCGGCACGGGGGACCACAGCCTGCGGGAAACCGTGGATGAGTGGGGATGTACCTGGGTGCGCTCGGACATGGCCAATATGGGCCAGGTCAAAGGCCATCCTCTGGCCGACTGGTCGGCGTGGGATCACTATCGCTGGCCCGATCCCGATGATCCCGGCTTCTACGAGGGCATGGAGGCTCAGTTCGAGGGCTCAGACGGGAAGTACGTCCTGACCGGCATCTTCATGTTGCTGTTTGAGCGCATGCACGCTCTCCGCGGGTTCGAGAATACGCTGGCCGATCTGTACTTGGAGCGCCCGCGCATGGAACAATTGGCGGACCGGATCGTGGAGTTCAACCTGGGCATCATGGAGAATATCGCCTCACGCTTCCCCGGACAGATCCACGGCTTCTCCTTCACTGATGACTGGGGCACCGAGAAGGCCACCTTCATCAACCCGGCCTTCTGGGACGAGTTCTTCAAGCCACGCTATAAGCGCATCTTCGACGCCGCGCACAGCTACGGCTGGCACGTTTGGATGCACACCTGTGGCAGAGTGAACGACATCATCGACTCGCTCATCGAGATCGGGCTGGACGTGATTAACCTGCAGCAACCCAGGGCGCTGGGCATCGAAGAGATCGGGCAGCGCTTCCGCGGCCGCATTTGCTTCGAATCCCTGTGTGACATCCAGGCCACGCTCCCATTCAAGGGAGCAGATGAAATCCGAGAGGAGGCACGGCTGCTGTTAGAGCACTGGAGCACGCCGGCGGGCGGTTTCATCCTATCCGACTACGGCGATGGGGCCGCCATCGGCGTGCCATTAGAGAAGAAGGAGATCATGCTGCAGGCCTTTCTGGATGCGGACGCTACCCTGCGCCGGGAGCGTCTTCCCACGTCCTGACCGAGGACGGACATGCCGCGCGGTCTCTTGCTTATCCTGATCCTGTTTGCCGCGCTGGGCGGCTCTCATCGACCCGGTGGGGCCTCAGCCGATCCAGCATGGCGTTCATATCTGCCATCTGTCATGGCGAGGCCCCCCACCTGTCAGCCCACAGGGCAACGCTATGCCACGCTCTCCGTGAACCCTCCCCCGACGGATCGGCCGGCTGAGCGCCACGCCGATCTCAACCTATCGCTGCGTGGTTACATCCCCGTCGATGCCTATAAGGGGCTGTTGGACTATCCAGGCGGCAGCGATCCCAACGCCCCGCAGCTCTCTGGCCTCTTCGCGGATGCCCACATACCGACCTTTCGCGCCGTGTATCAGATCTATGACTGGGACTGGACGTGCAACTGCCGTGGGGCGCCGATCGCCAACCCGGCGGTGACCCTGGCCGGGCTGGCCACCGCCCCTGGGGAGATCATCCACGTGCCCGATTCCAGGTATACCATCGGCGATGGCTATGAGGTGCTGGTTCTCTACGCGGAGGAGACTCGGATCACCCTCAAATATACAGGCGATGATAACGTGGTCCACGGGTACACCCTGCATCTGGAGCATATCTGTGTGGACCCGGCGCTATTGGCCCTTTACAGGACCTGGAACGAAGCCGGCCGAGAGCGTCTGCCCGCCCTCCAGGCGGGCCAGCCCCTGGGCCGCGCATTGGGCGTGGAGATAGGAGTGGCGATCCGAGACAGCGGCGCCTTCATGGATCCCCGCTCACGTAAGGATTGGTGGCGGGACTGAGAGGAGTTCAGAGGCGTTTACAGCAGATCTGGGCTCCACTTGCGAGGATGATCATCCACGCCTTGAAGGATTGCGAAGGCGATGACGATGAAGACCAGCAGTGCGAGAATGGCGGCCGGCCGACCCAGGCCCAACGTGTCCACGATGAACCCCCACATGAACGGCCCGATGATGGCCGCGAACCGGCCCACCATGGAGTACAATCCATAGAACTCGCCCACATAGCGCGGCGGGCTGAGCCGCAGCATGTAAGGCCGATCCGAGCTCCACGTGCCTCCCAACGCCACGCCCGCCGTCACGCTCACTAACCAGAACAACGTCGATGGTAGGTCGAACACCGCGATGACGAAGGCCAGCGTCAAAGCGGCCATCCACATCAGCAGCACGACGTTCAGGCTGCGCTTGGGGCCGATCCGATCCACCACGACGCCCCAGACGAATCCTCCCAAGACGGCGGCTGCGATGGAGATGAGGAGGACGATCTGGGCCTGCCGTTCAGTGAAGCCAACCTCGTTCGTAACATATATGCCCATGAAAACGATCACCGTGTTGACGGGATCGGTATAGAACACGCGACCGATCAGGAAGCGGATCAGGCCGGGAAACTGCCGGGCATGGCTGACCGTCTGTCGCACCTGTCGCAGCGCGCCCACTACCATCTCCCGGGTGATCTGCAGCTTCCCTGAGACGCGAGGTTCCTTGACGAAGAGGAAACAGGGCATGGCGAATATGAGAAAGAGGAACGCGCTCAGACGAAATAGCCCTGTATAACCAATACGATCCAGGAGTAACAGCCCGCTACCGACGCCGATGAAGGAGCCTAGGTACCCCAGCCCGATCCCTAATCCGCCCACCCTACCCCGGTTCTCCTCGGTGCTCACCACTGGCAACAGCGCATCATAGAAGATCAGCCCCGCCTGGAACATATAGTTAGCGATGACGAAGAAGACCAACGAAAGGAACAGGCCATTGGCTCCCAAAAGCCCAGTGAAGAGCACGCATAGGAGGGTAGAGACGATCAGGAAGGGCACCCGACGTTGAACCTGATCGGAAAGAGCGCCTAAGATCGGGGCGGAGAGGAACATTAACAGCATGGAGAGGCTATTGGCGTTCCCGTAGGCGGCATCGGTCCCCCCCATGACGTTGACCACCCACAGGGAGAAATAGAGCGAGACGATATTCATGGAGAAGATGGTGTTCGCCAGATCGTAAAGCGCCCAGGAGAGGACTGCTTTCCAATTCGCGACGCGAACATCAGAGGGGGACGATACCGCGACACCCGCCATATCAGCCTCCTGAGGAGTTATCCGACAGGGAGAGGCACAGCACTGTGCTCCCAACGGGTCCCGTTCCTGAATTCAGCCCGCTCATGTTGGAATTTGCGCCGCATGATACATGCTGTGCCTCTACTTCGCAGAACGGCGGCGTCGCTTCAACTATCCCAACAACAGGGAGGCGTAATACGTAGCGGGGACGATGAACAGCAGGCTGTCCAGACGATCGAGCACGCCGCCGTGCCCGGGGATCAATCCGCTGGAATCCTTAACCCCGACCTGACGCTTCATCATCGACTCGGCCAGATCCCCCAAGGGCGCCAGCAGGCATAGGACGCCGGCCAACAGGATGGCCTGGACGGGGGGCAGATTTACCAGCCATATGCCTAGCGCCGCTCCACAGATAACACCGATCACCCAGCCGCCGATGGCCCCTTCCCACGTCTTCTTAGGACTCAACCGCGGCGCCATCTTACGTCGCCCCACGGTGATGCCCACAAAGTATGCGCCTGAATCCGTTATCCATGTCGTCAGGACCGCCAGCGCAAGCCAGGCGAATCCATCAGGGCGCATGCGCAAGGCTACGAAAGAAGACAAGAGCACACCCAGGTAGATCGCCCCAGCCGCAGTCCACGCCCAGTCCGTAGCCGGACGTGCCCCCCTCCGGAACAACGCCAACGTCAACGTGAGGATGAGGCCAACGCCAATGACCACGCCGAGAGGGAAGATATCAGGCCAGAAACCGGTAGCGATGAGCGCCAGCGTCCACGCGATCCCAAACCAGGTATTGGGATTATACTCCCCCTGCTTAAGGAGCCGAAACAGCTCGAAACTGGCCAGCGCCCCAGCGAGGCCGACACCGCTCAGCCACCAATAGCCACCGAGGTAAGCCAGGCCAGCCACGATGGGGATCAGGACGATGGCACTGAGCACGCGATCACGGAGCAAGGTAAGCCTCGAAGTGTCCTGTGAGCAAGGCGAACGCGGTTAACTCTCGGGAGTGGGTACCCGCCCGAAGCGCCGCTCGCGCCGGGCGTACTCCTCCAGCGCTTTACGGAATTCTTCCTTATCGAAGTCGGGCCAATAGGTGGGCGTCGCGTAGTACTCGGCGTAGGCGGCCTGCCAGAGCAGGAAGTTGCTCAGGCGATATTCGCCCCCCGTGCGGATGATCAGATCGGGGTCCGGCAGATCGCCCGTATACAGATAGCGGCTGAACAGCTCCTCGGTCAGCTCATCCGGCCGAACGCCATCCTCCATCAGGCGACGGACGGCGTCCAAGATCTCCGCCCGGCCGCCATAGTTGAAGGCCACGTTTAAAATGATGCGATCGTTGTCCTTCGTCAGCTCAACGGCCGACCTAATTCGCTCCTGCAACTCCGGGTCGATGCCGGTCAGACGGCCGCTGTGTCGAATCTGCACCCCCTTCTCATGCAGCTCGGGGAGCTGGCGGTCGATATTCTCGCGTAACAGGCGCATGAGCCCCTGCACTTCCTCGAGAGGACGCGCCCAATTCTCCGTGGAGAAGGCATAAAGGGTCAGGACCTTCACTCCGAACTCAGCGGCGGCCTCCAGGACGCGGCGGATGTTCTCCGTGCCCGCGCGATGCCCCGCCAGCCGGGGCAGCCCGCGCTCCCGCGCCCACCGGCCATTCCCGTCCATGATGATGCCGACATGATAGGGGACGCGTTTCAACTCACTCCCGCCCACGATACAACCCTTTCACAAGACCTGGAGCGTCAATTTTTACTAGAATATGAGCGAACTTCTAAGCGGGAAACCGCGTATAAATCAAGCGTCCTTCGCCCCCGTCGAGACAGCGACGAATGAAAAGGGGAGATCAAGCTGCGCCAGGCTTCGACGGACACAGCTCATCCCCCCTCCACACGATGGCGCCTGATTTCAGATCTCCATGATCTCGGTTTCTTTCGCCTTGCCGACCTCATCCACCCGCTCGATATAGCGATCCGTCAACTTTTGTACCTCTTCCAAGGCGCGATGCAGCTCATCTTCCGAGATCAGCTTCTCCTTCTCGAACTCTCGCAGGTCATTGATCGTATCGCGCCGGATGTTGCGGATCGCCACACGTCC
This sequence comes from Caldilineae bacterium, assembly GCA_011176545.1. Lineage (GTDB taxonomy): Bacteria > Chloroflexota > Anaerolineae > DUEN01 > DUEN01 > DUEN01. Next base: position 6,591 of record DUEN01000228.1, read on the forward strand.
CTCTTCTACACGGCGGGCCACAATCTTCACCAACTCCCGTCGCCGTTCCTCGGTCAGGCGAGGGATGACAAGCCGTATGAGCCTTCCATCGTTGGATGGCGTCAGGCCTAAGTCCGACTTCAGGATGGCCTTCTCGATGAGACCTATATCGCCTGGATTAAAGGGACGGATGGTGAGCAATCGCGGCTCTGGCACGGCGATGGTGGCCAGCTGTTGGAGTGGGGTCGGCACCCCATAGTAATCCACCATCAGCCGCTCCACCAGCGCTGGCGAGGCGCGCCCCGTGCGCACGCCACGCAGGTCGTTCTGCAACGCCTCGACCGCTTTCTTCATCCGTTCTTCAGCTTCCCGCAGCGCGTCGTTAATCATTTTCGTGACTCCTGCTGCAGTGACTTAGCGATGTCTTACGAGATCAGCGTCCCGACAGGCTCTCCACGCACGACCCGTTCCAGGCTCTCAGGCTCCCATAAATCGACGACGTAAATGGGCAGGTCATTATCCATGCATAGCGTGATCGCCGTGCTATCGATGACGCCGATGCGCATGTTCAGCGCCTCGATGTAGCTCAGGCGATCAAACCGCCGCGCGTCCGGGTTGAGCAGCGGATCGCGATCATATACCGCGTCCACCTTAGTCGCCTTGATCAACACTTCGGCCCCGATCTCCATCGCCCGCAGGGCCGCCGCCGTATCGGTCGTGAAATACGGGTTGCCGGTCCCGCCCCCCAGGATGACGACGTATCCCTTCTCGAGTTGGTGGATCGCTCGCCGACGGATGTACGGCTCCGCGATCGCCCGCATCTCGATCGCCGTCTGAACCCGGGTGATCACGCCCATCCGCTCCAGGGCGTCCTGCAGAGCCAGCGAGTTCATCACCGTGGCCAGCATGCCCATATGATCCGCCGTCGCCCGGTCCATCCCGTGCTCCAGGCCCTCCTTGCCACGCCATATGTTTCCGGCCCCCAAGACGACGGCGACCTCCACGCCGAGGTCCTTGATCTTACGGACTTTGCCGGCGACCTCCTCTGCCCGGTCGGGATCAATCCCGAACCCGCTCGGCCCGGCCAGCGCCTCGCCGCCCAGCTTGAGCACGATGCGTCGATACTTTAGATCTGCCATCGCTTACCAACCCATCCGGGCCTATTCCTCTCCCAGCTCATACCGTACGAACCGACGGACGACGATGTTCTCCCCCAGCCGCGCGATGGCGTCCGTGATGAGATCCTGTACGGTCATCTCCTCATTCTTAATGAACGGCTGGCGCAACAGGCAAACTTCGTCGTAGAACTTCTCCAGCTTCCCGGCGATGATGCGATCGATGATGTGTTCGGGCTTACCCGAGTCAGCCAGTTGAGCCCGATAGCTCTCCTTCTCCCGCTCGATCACCTCGGCGGGGATATCCTCCGGACGCACATACAAAGGCCTCGTCGCTACCACCTGCATGGCCAGATCCTTGGCCAGCTGCTGAAATTCCGGCGTGCGGGCGACGAAGTCGGTCTCGCAGTTGACCTCGACTAGCGCGGCCACCCGCGCTCCGGTATGCACATAGGATGCGATGGTACCCTCACGGGTCTCCCGGCTGGCCTTCTTAGCCGCTATGGCCAGCCCCTTCTGACGCAACAGCTCCACAGCCTTATCAAAATCTCCATCCGTTTCCTGTAAGGCGTTACGGCAATCTAAGACGCCAGCTCCCGTCTTGGCGCGTAGCTCCTTGATCATGTCGGTTGTGATCTGCAATGTTCCCTCTCCCTCTGATTAGGATTGACATGTAAAGGAGGCCTTTCCCCGGCCTCCTCTCATTTACTCCTCGTAAGCCTCATCCACCTCGAGGCTCGTCTCTTCATCCCCGACGGCTTCCGCCGTCTCCTCCTCCTGGATATCGCTAGCTCCATCGCCAGAAGCCTCGGGCACGGCGACCTCTGCCGTCTCTTCCTCGGCCTCCTCCTCATCGAGATCCTCAAGCTCTTCCTCGAGGATCTCCTCTTCTTCGTCCTCTTCCAACTCCAGGAGGACCTCCTCGGGCTCCTCCTCGAACTCCATCAGCTCTTCTTCCTCTAACTCCTCCAGCTCCTCGAGGACGCCCGCACGGATCTTCGCCAGCGTCGAGGGACCAAGCAGTTGCTCTTCCTCGACCACTTCTGGCTCTTCCTCCTCAGCCATCGTCGCCGCACGGATCTGTTGCCCTTCGATCACCGCGTCCGCGATCTTGGAGGTGATCAGCTTGATGGCCCGAATAGCATCATCATTGGAGGGGATCACGTAGTCGATGGGATCCGGATCACAATTGGTGTCCACCATGGCGATGATGGGGATCCCTAACCGGTTGGCCTCCCTGACGGCGATCTCCTCCCGGCGGACATCGACCAGGAAGAGCAGATCCGGCAGGCGGGTCATGTTGCGCAGCCCACCCAGACGGCGATTCAGCTTGGCGATCTCCCTGGTGAGGAGGAGGGCCTCCTTCTTGGGCAGCGCCTCCAGCTCCCCGTTATCCCGTCTTCGCTCCAACTCGATCATGTAGTCGATGCGCTGCCGGATGGTCCGGAAGTTGGTCAGCGTCCCACCGAGCCAGCGCTGGTTCACATAGGGCATCCCACATCGCTCGGCTTCCACGCGGATGGTCTCCTGCGCCTGCTTCTTGGTACCCGCGAAGAGGACTATACCGCCTTCAGCCACCGTGTCCCTGACAAGGTTATAAGCCTGTTCCAGGCGAGCGATCGTCTGCTGCAGGTCGATGATGTGGATGCCATTACGCTCGGTGAAGATGTACTGCTTCATCTTCGGGTGCCACCGCCGCGTGCGGTGTCCAAAGTGCACCCCGGCTTCTAGAAGCTGCTTCAGAGTGACGACAGGCACGCTCTTTCCTCCTTTTCGTTTTAATCCTCCACCCTCCGATCCTGCGCCAGACCACTCACGGAGTGGCACGCTGGTCGCAGTATCCCTATTCGGGACGGAGGGTGTGCGTTTTCGATTTTCTCACCTAGCGGAAGAGTATAGCACAAAGTTGAAGGCGTGTCCAACCTGTGTTATACTGGCGGACGTTCCACAGCACATAGGACATGACCAAGCCACGCGGAGGGACGCTCATGCCAGTAGACCCAGAACTGCTGAAGATCCTGCGTTGCCCGGCGTGCGTCAGCGGCCCCACGCGACGTGAGGGGCCTGATCCAGGCCGATTGGAGCTCGTCAAGGACACCTGGCTCGTCTGCCAGGAGGAAGGATGTGGCCGGAAGTATCCGATCAAGGACGACATCCCCGTGATGCTCATCGAGGAAGGGGATAAATGGCGGGATACCCCGGTGGAGGAGCTCCCCGTCCCTGTGCCGGATTGATCTACTCCTGAGCTTCCTCCTCCTCATCCCGCTCCTGGTGCGTCCGGACGTTCTGGCCGCCCTTCAGGATACGAAACCGATCGAAGTCGTTCGCCACCACCGTGTTGGGGAAGATGGGCTGCGCCTCGGCCAGGACCTGTCGCACGCTGTAGCGGCGGGAGATGTGGGTCAGGATGAGCTGCTTGACCTTCGCCTCGCGAGCCAGCCGGGCGGCCTGGGCGGCCGTGAGATGGCCGAATTTACGCGCCATCTCGGCTTCCTCTTCACAGTACGTTGCCTCAATCACCAGCGCGTCCGCCTCATACGCGGGCTCCACTAGGTTCTCCGTGCTCCCGGCGTCCCCGACAAAGACCAGCCGCGCGCCGCGCACCTCCGGCCCCAGCACGTCATCGGGATGAATGACCCGGCCATCCTCCAGAGTCACCGATTGCCCTTGCACTAATAACCGCCGCACAGGGCCAGCCGGTATCCCCA
>DUEN01000229.1 GCA_011176545.1 Caldilineae bacterium
CCTGCTCGGCCAGGATCTCGTCGAGGCCATCGAGGCCGGGATGCAGGAAAGCACAGCAGGAGTAGCGCTTGATCGCCATCTCGTTGATCAGGAAGTGCTCGCCGAGCTGCGTTGTCAGCTGGTCTAGGCGAGGCGCCTCGGCGTAGGCATCGAATATGTTGAACTTTCCTTCAAAAATATCGGGGGGAGCGCCGAAGCCAAGGGAGGCCAGCAGGGCGGCCGTGGTGCCATTGCGGGCGGCGATGCCTGGATTGAAGGGGCGCGAGTTCTCCGTATCGTCCGTTTCCCATGCCAGCAGGCCGGAGGCCTGCGTACCTGCCAGACCCCAGGCGCGGCGCACTGCGGACGGGTCCAGGCCCAACAGGTATGCGGCGGCTGCAGCCGCACCGAAGCAACCCGCGACGGAGGTGGGATGCAGGCCGCGTCGGTAAAGGGCTGTCGGCCCGATCGCCTTACTGACCCGGCAGCCGATATCAATGCCCAGAACGATCGCCGTCAGCAGTTCGGCGCCCGTCCGTCCTTCGCGTTCGGCCACAGCCAACGCAGTGGGCACTGTGATCGCGGCGGCGTGCACGATGGCGCCGGGATGATGGCTTTCGATATCGCAATAATAGCCGAGTGTGCCATTGAACAGCGCGGCGTTCACACAAGAAGAACGTTCCTCCGTACCGATCAGTGTGCTTTCGGGCGTGCCCCCAACCGTCCGGACGAACTCAAGCAGAATGCGTCCGGCCGAGTACCGCGGCGCCGAGGCGGCGAGGATAGCACCCAGCGTGTCGAGCAGGATCGTCTCAGCCTGGGCGATCACCTCAGCTGGCAGTAGATCCGGACGGGTAAAGGCGACGAATTCGCTCAATGCCTCGATTGCCTTCTTCGCGTCGGTGTAGGCCACCTTTGATACCTCCTGCTGGAATTTGGCGGTGTCACCACATACGTGGAACTGGATAACATCGGGCTCTCTGGCCAGCGCAGAAAGCGTCCCACTGCTGGGCCATCCGCTCTAGCGAACGAGGTTTTCGGTTCACTGCCTTGTATCCCCGCCAGGCCCCGAGATCCACATCTTTGCGCGGAACGGGCGTCTCCTGACAATAACGGTAATAGTCTATGAAGGTTTTGAAATCGACCTCGATCCCATAGCGATGGGGATCTTGGCTCATCGGGCAGCAAGGATCGATCGTATGGCACATATTGATCATGCGCAGGCAGCGGGGGGGATAGGATTGGCAGACAGATTTGGCCAGTTGTAGCGTGTGTCGAAAGGTCTGCTCGTCTTCGCCAGGCAGGTTGAGCGAGAAGTAGAGGAAGATGGGGACTTCATAAGGCCTGAGTATGGAGAGCACTCGCAGAAGTTGGCTATTGGTGAAGTGCTTGCCGTTGAGCTGCCGCACCTTTTCAGAGCCGGAAAGAGGACTGATCGCGAGCTCAGAGTAGACGATCTCGGCCGTCTCGACGAATTCGCGGAGGAAGTCCTCGCTGGGGAGTTGAAAGCACTCATTATAGATCCCGATCCTCACCTTGCGTCGACGCATCTCGGCGAAGAGCCGCGACCAATACGCGTCACCCATGATCGCCGGGTCCAGGTTAAAGGACACCTGGCGGATTCCCATCCGCTGCAGGCGCGCCAGATCATCCACCACCTGCTCCACCGAGCGGGGGACGATCCCACCGCGGCCGGCGATGGTGGCGTGTGACTCTCTTCCCCCTCCGCAGAAGGAGCAGCGAAAACGGCACCCGCGCCCGATGGTGAGCCAATGCCCCTTCAGCGGGGTCATGCTGATCAACTCCACCCGCTCTGTCGTGGTGAACTGCAGCCCATAGTACTGCTCCGCGTGAACGAGGAAGTCGATATCCACGCAGTTAAGATGGTTGAGATCCTCCGTGGTCACACAATAGCTCTGCTCGTTCTCTACAACCCTCCCGTCGCTACGGAAGCATAGATTGGGGATCTCCGAGAGCGCGGGCCCTTCCTGGCGACAAACCCGGCGGGCCAGATCGAGTAAGGGACGCTCCGCATCTCCACGGATGATGAAATCCACCTGGGGAAACTGGCTCAAGATCTCGGTGGCAAAGCAGGATGCGGTGAATCCCCCTATGACCACCGGCACGTCGGGATACACCTGCTTGCAGACTCGGGCCACATCGAGTGCGCCGAAGGCATGCTCATACCAATGCAGGTCAATGGCCACCAGGCTTACGCCTCGTTGCCTGCCGAGCCAGGTCACCAAGTTGAACTGCGGGTTGATCAGGATCTCCATGGGGACGTTGAGGCCGGTCACCCGGAAGCCATGCTCCCGCAGGAGGTTGATCATCCCGGGCACACCTACCGGCATCAACAGATAGGGGCTGGCAGCCCCCACCCTGGCATAGTCTTTGAAGTCAGCGGCAGGCTTCGAAGGGTGCAGGTACAAGATGTCCGTGCCAGAAGCCATGCGATCATGCATCTGAGCCTCTACCGTCGCCGTCAAGGATCGCGCTCACATGTGGTAAGTATGGGTCAGGTTACGTTCGGCTTCCAGAGCGCTTTTCACGCGCGCGTAGTTCTTCCTGAGCTGTTGGAGCTCTTCCAGCCTGGCGTTCGGATTCTCCAGGGCCTGATAGATGATCCCGCCCTCCACATCTCTAGGCACGGGCAGCTCCGTCAGATAACAGATGGTGGGCACTAAGTCGGTCAGCCACACCGTGCGCTTCAGCCTCAGCCCCTGCTTGACGCCGGGGCCGGCCATGATGAGCAGGCCCTTGATCTGCCCCAATCCGTACTCGGCTGTGGGCAAAAACACCCCGTGTTGACCACCCCACTCGTTGCCCAGGGCGAAGACCACATCGCCGATCCTCTCACCGTAAAGGCCCAGCACCCGCGCATCTTCCTTACGCAGAGCCAGGACGATAGGCTTCTTGCCCGTCTCTGGGTCGGTGTAATCGTAGAGAGCGGCGATCACCTGATCCCGTACCTGCTCGTATTCCGCCCCCGGCTCCACGATCCCGTCAGGATCACGCCCCTTGAGGTTCACGTATACGTAGCACGAGCGTTGCACGACGGCCTTCGTCTTCGACCAGTCAATCTCGCGCCGTCCCTCCTTCGTTTCCCGATAGACGGTGAGCCCGGCATCAACCAGGATCTGTCCTGGATCGAAGGGAAGGCCGCTGGCCTTGGCCCCATGGTCCGATACGATGACGACCAGCGTGTCCTCCCCGGCCAGATCAACCAGCCTGCCCACCGTCTCATCGAAAACCCTGTAGCAGTACAGCTCGGCCTCCTGATAGCGGGCCACAGCCGCCTTGTCCTTGGCCGTCAGCGGGTCCATCTTGGTGGCCAGATCGTGGTGGAATCTGTCCAGGGTGTGTAGATGCATAAAGAACAGATCCCATTCTTTGTGAGTGATCAGATAGGCTGCCGCATCTCGCAACCAGATGTCAAATATCTCATTAAGCTCCAGGTAGGTCTGCAGATCGACCCATCCCAGGTTGTAGGCCATGGATTCGGAAGTTGCAGGCAGCCCTTCCTCAGACTGTATTTCCGCTGCCA
>DUEN01000023.1 GCA_011176545.1 Caldilineae bacterium
GTGAACGTGGGATTGACGAACTGCGTGCAACGCGCCTCCAGCACCTGGCCTAGGAAGAGGTAGGCGTCGCCTCGCGTGAAGCCGTATGATTCCTCCAGCCAAAGCACCATGGCTTCCAAGGCGTAGCGGAAGGCGTCCTCAGCCGGGCGAGCCATGGCCACCGTCATAATGTGCGTCTCATTGATGATGCGGGGCCAGAACATGGACGACGGCCTCTCGGAGAGCTCGCAGCGGATTCGGACGCGGCCGCTGGCCTCGATGCCGCCCGCGCCGCAGATCTCGCCGTCACCCTGGATGGCATGCATGTCGCCGATGTGCAACAGCGCGCCCGGCACGTTAACGACCAGTTGCACGGCCGCGCCAGTGGTGATCTCCTGCACGTCGAAGTTGCCGCCCCAATAGCCACCCCAGCCGTTGTGGTATCGCTCGCGGGCCGGCGCCACGCCGACGAACCCGATCATGGGGGCGACGGGGAACTTGATCCGGTCATCCCAGTGGATGAAGCCATCGCGGATCTCTACGATGCGGTGGTGGGCGCCGATGCCGGAGCCTCCAAGCCAGGCGGGCATGGCGCCGGTGCTGCCGCTGAAGCTGGTAAAGCCCAGCGGATCGAGGTCGATCTCGCCGATGTGCACCGTCAGTACCTGGCCTGGTTGGGCCCCTTCCACGTAGATGCAGCCGCTGGAGGGATTGCCGCCGTACAGCCGTTCTCGCAGCCGCTCGCCGTCGGGGTGCGTCTCTAGCCAGGGGCCTCGGTTGAGCTGCGTCTCCACCTCGAAGGTCTCCCCAGGTTGCACATGCAACGTGGGCGCGTTGTCCGGCCCGATCTCGAAATACAGGACATCTCGTGTCGCTCTTTTCATGGGACGCTCCTGAATCGGGAAAAGTCTGCGCGGATAGCACATCTCCAGTATACCCGCTCCCTGCCATTCCGCAATCGCGAAGGTGCAACGCACCTTTGCCATCACAACGGAACGTCTACTACAGGGGATGGATAGTGCGCATGGTATAATGGCGATGATCGTTGCCTCCGTGCCCGGTGTGAAGGGCGACCGAAAGCATTGACATGGGGGATAGAGAGGGGATCCGATGCACGTGCTCGCTCGTCTCTTCGGTTATCTGCGTCCGTATTGGAAGGCGCTGGCCCTTACCTGCGTCCTGTTGATCCTCAGTACCGGCTTGAGCCTTCTGCCGCCGCTCGTTCAGCGCCAGATCGTGGATGAGGTGATCGGCGGCCGCGACCTGTCCCGGCTGGGCCAGATGATCGCTCTGCTCGTCGGCATCTATGCCTTTTTATCGTTGGTAGACTTCGGTGAGCAGTACATCCGGCACGCGCTGGGGGAGCGCTTCCTCTTCGATCTGCGGGTGCGCATCTACGATCACCTGCAACGGCTGTCCCTCTCCTTCTTCGAGCGCACCTCCACAGGTGAGCTGATGTCTCGGGCGACCAACGACGTGAACGCCCTGGAGCACTTCGTCACCCACGGAGTTGTCCTCACCGCCGTCGATCTGCTCAGGCTGTTGGGAGCCTCGGCCATCCTCCTGGCGCTGGACTGGCGTTTGGCCTTAGTCGCCCTCGTCCCCACGCCCCTGATCGCCGCTGGGCTGCGTTGGTTTAATCGCTACGCGCGTCCCATCTATCGGCGTGCTCGGGATCGTCTGGGCGATATCAATGCCAAGCTCCAGGACAACCTGGCGGGGATCCGGGTCATCCAATCTTTCGGCCGGGAGGACGTGGAGCTAGAACGCTTCCGCAGCACCAGCCAGCGTTACTATCATGAGCGCGTGCGTGGGATCCGCGCCTGGTCAACATTCTTCCCGGCCATGCACTTCATCTCCGCCATGGGCGGCATCGCCGTGTTAGGCGTCGGCGCCCGCATGGTCGTGAACGGTCAACTCACCCTGGGCACGTTGATCGCCTTTCTGTCGTATATCCTGTCCTTCTACGAGCCACTTCGCCGGCTGACGGAGATCGACAACACCTTCCAGCAGGCCATCGCCGCGGCGGAACGCATCTTCGAGCTCCTGGATGAGACGCCGGAGATCCAGGACGCGCCTGATGCCATCGAGTTAGACGAGGTGCGGGGCGAAGTCGTCTTCGATGACGTGCACTTCCGTTACGGTGACGGGGATGAGGTCTTGCACGACATCTCGTTCCGCATGGCCCCGGGTGAGGTCGTGGCGCTGGTCGGCCCCAGCGGCGCGGGCAAGACGAGCATCGCCAACCTGTTGTGCCGATTTTACGATCCCGACCACGGCCGCATCCTGTTGGATGGGCACGATCTGCGGAAGATCAAGCTCCGCTCATTGCGGCGGCATATCGCCGTCGTCCTGCAGGACACGTTCCTGTTCAACACCACGGTGCGGGAGAATCTGCTTTATGGCAATCCGGACGCCACGGAAGAGGAGATGATCGCGGCCGCCAAGGCGGCCTATGCGCATGATTTCATCCTCCAGCTGCCTCAGGGATACGATACGGAGATCGGCGAGCGCGGGGTGAAGTTAAGCGGCGGCCAGCGACAGCGGTTGGCGCTGGCGCGGGCGATCCTGGCCAACCCCCGTATCCTGATCCTGGATGAGGCGACCTCGTCCGTGGATGCCGAGGCGGAGTATCTCATCCAGAAAGCGTTGGACGAGGTGCTGAAGGGACGCACGGCGTTGGTCATCGCCCACCGGCTGAGCACCATCCGCAACGCGGATAAGATCATCGCACTGGAAGGCGGACGCATCCGCGAGATCGGTCGTCACGAGGACCTGCTGGCTCGCGGCGGGCTGTATAGTCAGCTCTATCAACGTCAGCTCGCGTTGAGCACAACCGAATAAGAGGTGAGCGGATGTTCTCTGAGCTTCAACATGGATTTCGTCGGCCGCCAGCCTCGGCCCGGCCGTGGGTGCGCTGGTGGTGGTTTGGCAACGCGGTAACCCGCGAGGAGATCGATCGTGAGCTGCGCTTCATCGCCCGATCTGGCTGGGGCGGCGTGGAATTGCAATGCGTGTACGCCTGGCCGGATGCGCCGTCCGGCCCGAAGATGCTTAGCGATGAGTGGTTCGACTTGGTGGACGACGCGATCTCGCGCGCAGCCGCGTATGGTCTGGGCTTTGATCTCACCTTCGGCAGCGGGTGGCCGTTCGGCGGGCCGCATATCCCGCCGGAGGCCCGGGCGGCCGCTCTGCACGCGGTCACCCGGATCGTGTGTGGGCCGGAGCGGATCGCCCTGGAGGTGTCGCTGGCTCCGGGCGAGTCGGTGGTCTCATGGCAGGCCGCTCCCACTCGCTCGGATCATGCCCCGCTATTGGTGAGGTGGAAGGAAGCCGTCGAGCTGGATCCGCCCGAGTGGGAAGTCCCTGATGGCATCTGGGCGGTGACGGCCCTGATTCAGACGTTCACCGGTCAACAGGTGAAGCGGGCTGCCCCGGGCGGAGAAGGGTTCGTGCACGATCATCTCAGCCGGCGCGGGTTGAACGCACATATCGCTGGATGGGGAGAGCCGCTGCGAGAGCGTCTGGGACATCGCTTCGGGCGGGGGATACGGGCGCTGTTCTGCGATAGCTGGGAGGTGCAGGGGCCGTACTGGACGTCGGAGTTCCTGGCCGAGTTCCAGCGCCGCCGTGGCTACGATCTGCGCCCTTATCTGCCGCTCTTGTTGGGAGAGTGGCGGGATCCTGATCTGGATCGGGATGTGCTGCTGGATATGTGTTACGATTATCGCCTGACCGTTGCCGAGTTGGCGGTGGAGGCGTTCTATCAACCTTTCGCCGAGTGGTGTCATCAACATGGGCTGCTCGCTCGCGTCCAGGCTCATGGCGCGCCGGCCGACTGGCTCCGGGCCTATGGGACGGCCGACATCCCGGAGACCGAGGCGATCCTGATCCCTATTGAGGCCACGCGGCTGGCGGCCTCCGCCGCGCGGCTGTATGGCCGGCCGATCGTCACCAGCGAGAGCTTCACCTGCCTCTACGGCTGGCCGGCGGTCAAAATGTTCGCCGAACGCCCGGATGATCTCAAGGCCATCGCGGATGGGCAATTCGCCTGTGGACTGCAGCAGGTCTTCTTCCATGGCTACGCCTACTCGCCGCCCGAGGCGGGCGAGTCACCTGGGTGGTATTTCTACGCTAGCAGTCATATCAATCATACCATCCCATGGCGGGAGCTCCTGCCCTATTTCAACGATTACCTGGCCCGGATCAGCTTCTTGATGCAGCAGGGCGTCGCCGTGACCGATTTCGCCCTGTACTATCCGATACACGACCGCTGGCGTGATGCGTCAGCCGCCCTAGGGCCAGCAGGGGAAGAGGCGGATATGTTTCAATGGCCGGAAGCGAAGGAGGCGCCGCTCCCCCCACCGGAGATCAGAGGGTACACGTTCGACTGGGTGAACGATGAGGCGTTGGCTCGGATGTCTGTGTCCGAAGGACGGGCGCGCCTTGGAGATCAGGTCTATCAGGCCATCGTGTTGGATCGGGTGCGTTGCCTGCCGTTGGTCACGGCAGAGCGCTTATATCAGCTCGCGGAGGCGGGCGTCCCCATAATCATCCTAGGTGAGCCGCCGCGGCACGTCCCGGGCCTGGCCAGAGGGGCCGAGGCTGACGCGCGGCTGCAGGCGTTATTCGCTGATCTGCTCGCCCGCCGTGAGTTCCCCATATATCGGTCCGTGGAGGCGTTTCGCGCGGCTGGTGGCCTGCCGCCCGATGTGGTCGTCGATGTGCCTTCGGACATAGAGCTCTGGTGGGCGCATCGCCGCGTGGGCGCGACCGACGTGTATTTCTTCCCTCATCCGGACGTGACGCGACTTCGGTATCCGCTCCCTTATCGAGATGGTGAGCAACGTCAGAACGAACCCATCGCATTGGTCTTGAGGCTTCGTGTGGCGGGCCGCTCGCCTCAGCTTTGGGACGCGGAGACCGGCGCGATGTGGGCGCTTCCCGCTGAGAGCGATGGGGTGTACACCCGCGTGCGATTGACCTTCGAGCCCAATCAGGCGCATGTGATCGTCTTCCCGCCTGGGGAGGAGCCTGCCGAGGAGAGGCCTCCATCGCTGGGCGCTCATGTGTTTCGCCTTTCCGGGCCCTGGCAGGTCACGCTGCCTGACGGCACGGTGGAGGAGTGGTCGGAGCTACGGGATTGGCGTGATGATCCCCGGCTGCGCGATGTCTCCGGGGAGCTGGCCTACCGCGCGACGTTCGAGCTTCCCGGTGATGAAATGGCTGGAGCCGTCTACCTCGATCTGGGGCGCGTCGAGGTGGCGGCAAGGGTTTTCATCAACGGCGAGCTGGCGGGAGCGCGGCTGTGGGCGCCTTACCGGCTGCGTGTGGATCATTACCTTCGACCCGGACAGAACGAGATCGTGATTCGCGTGAGCAACCTGCTCTACAACGCTGTGCAGGCTCGACGCGAGCGTGAGGGCGTTCACCCTATCCCAGGACTCAAGACGCAGGAGTGGGAACGGGTCAAAGGGATGAGGCTGGTCGATCCGGTGACGGAGCGGCGTCCTTCTGGGCTGTTAGGCCCCGTTCAATTGAGGTGGTAGAGGATGAAATGATTTGCCAATGCGCGCGCTTCACATGAAAAATCGTTGGAGGCCTGGATGAATCCCATCGGGATTTCGTCAGGTTTCCGTACGCTAATCCTCGCGCGAATTGTCAAAAAATTGGTATAATCTTTTATGACCCCGGGTCTGGCCCTGCATCGCAGCCTGGCAGATGGAGCCCCACCCTCCCAAAGCCTTTTTCAATGCAGCCATGACCGGGGTTCTTTTTTGTCCTCGATCCGATTCCTCCTCGAGTTCCATCGCTCCTTCTAACACAACGCTAACAGTTCGCTCGCGCCTATCCAACGCGGCCTCGCGTACAATAAATCGATCGTCCGAAGCCGTCTTCGCCCTGGATCGCACTTTGGATCTGTTCTCCCTGGCTCTCGCCGCTATGACATGTTCTCCAACAGCACATAGAGGAGGGGAGTATGGGACAGAGCGCTGAACAGCTTCATGAGGTGTCCGAGTCGTTCGAGTTTAAGGCGGAAGTCCAACAGCTGTTGAACATCCTGGTGCATTCCCTTTACACGAATCGGGAGATCTTCCTGCGGGAGCTGATCTCCAACGCCTCTGACGCGCTGCATCGCCTGCAGTTCGAGATGCTGACCAATCGGGATATCGTGGACCCCGACGCGGAGCTGGCGATCCGCATCGACTTTGACACGGAGGCCGGGACGCTCACGGTCAGCGATACGGGGATCGGCATGACCCGTGAGGAGCTCATCGAAAACCTGGGGACGATCGCCCACTCCGGGGCCATGGAGTTCGTCAAGCAATTACAGGAAGGCGATCAGTCCGCGGCGGAGATCATCGGCCAGTTCGGCGTCGGCTTCTACTCCGTTTTCATGGTGGCCGATGAGGTCACGGTGACGACGCGTTCGTTTCGGCCCGAGGCGCAGGCGGTGATGTGGACGTCTCGCGGCGAGAATCAATACACCATCCGCCTGGCTGACAAGACCTCGCGAGGGACCGTCGTCGAGCTGAAGCTAAAGGAGGACGCACGGGAGTTCCTGGACGCGTTTCGGATAGAGCAGATCGTTCGTCGCTATTCCGACTTCGTGCCGTTCCCCATTTATGTCAGAGGCAAGGAGGCCAATCGCCGATCCGCTCCCTGGCGACAGCGACCCCAGGATCTGACGGAGGAGCAGTACAAGGAGTTTTATCGCCAACTGACGCTGGATACAGCCGATCCGCTCTTATATGTGCACTTCTCGGCCGACGCGCCCGTGCACATCCAGAGCATCCTCTATGTGCCGTCGAAGGCCGAGCGCGGCCTGCTCACCGCCCGCTCTGAGCATGGACCGCGCCTCTACTCCCGTAAGATCCTGATTCAGGAGCGCGCCAGCGATCTGTTGCCCGCCTATCTCCGCTTCGTGGAGGGCGTGGTCGACTCCGACGATATCCCCCTCAACATTTCGCGCGAGACTGTGCAGGCCAACCAGGTCATGGCCCGGATCCGATCGAACCTGGTGCGCAAGCTGTTGAGCGAATTGAAGCGCTTAGCCGATGAGGAGCCTGAGCGTTATATCCAGTTCTGGCAGGAATTCGGCCCCTTCATCAAGGAGGGCGTGGCCATCGACGCGGCCCACCACGAGATGCTGGTCCCCCTGTTGCGATTCCGCTCGTCAAAGACTGGTGGGAATGAATGGATCTCGCTGGCGCGGTATAAAGAGCGGATGAAGAAAGGACAGAAGGCCATCTATTACGTCTTGGGCGAGGACATGAACTCCATCGCGCGCAGCCCACATATGGATTATTTCCGGGCTCATGACATTGAAGTGCTTTACCTGACCGAGCCCATCGATAGCTTCCTGATGATGGCGTTGCAGGAGTACGACGGCGTGCCGTTGCGCAACATCGCCGACGCCAGCCTAGACCTGCCCGAAGTCAAGAAGGAAGAGACGGAAGAGGCGGAGACGCTGTCGGCCGAGGCGTTCGAGCGACTGCGAAAACGATTCGCGGAGGTGTTGGGCGAGCGCGTCGTCGAGGTGCGGGAATCAAAGATATTGCGTGATAGCCCGTGTCGCCTGGTCACGCCTGAGAACACGCCGGGCGCAGGCTTACAGCGGGTGTTCCGCATGCTGGAGCGAGACTACGAGGTCCCTCGCATGATCATGGAGCTGAACAAGGCCCATCCCTTGATTCGGGACCTGGGCCGGCTGGCCATGGAAGCGCCGGATGACCCGCTCATCGCCCAGTGCGCTGAACAGCTCTATGAGGGCCAGTTGCTGGCCGAGGGGCTCCATCCTGATCCGGCTGACATGGTGCCGCGCATCGAGGCGTTGATGGCGGCCGCGGCCCACGCTCGCGTCAACGAGGCGTCCCGGACGAATGACGAAGGACGAGGGACAGGGGGCGAGAGCTGATCCCCTCCTCCGTCCCTCGTTTTTTCCTCATCTTAAGCGCTTATCCCCGTGATGCCAGGAAGCTCTCCACATCGGCCCGGGTGGGCATAGCATGTAATGTACCTACCTTGGTGACGGCCAACGCGCCGGCCGCGTTGGCGAACCGCACCGCTTCAGGGAGCGGCTTGCCCTCGGCCATGGCGACCACCAGGGCGCCGCTGAACGCGTCCCCGGCGCCGGTTGTGTCCACCACGTCAACTTGGAAGCTGGGAATGAGCTGTACTTCGTCGCGTGTGGCCAGCAGCGCACCCGCCGCGCCGCGCTTGAGCACCACCGCCTCGGGGCCAGCCTCTAGCAACTCTCGAGCGGCCTCTTCCGCGGCGGCATCGTCCTCCACGGGGTGTCCCACCAAGGTGGCTGCCTCCAGCGCGTTGGGCGAGATCACCGTCGCCCTCCCCCATACATCAGGGCCATAGGGGCGCGGCGGCCCGGCATCGACGATGACCGGGACACCATGCTCGCTTCCGGCGCGGATGGCGGCCGCCACGGAGGCCTCCGGCACCTCGAAGTTCACCAGCAGCGCGTCCAGGCGATCCCAGTGAGGGGCCAGCCCGGCCTCCACATGTTCCGGCCTCAGCCGATCATTCGCCCCGATGATGACCAGGATCGTGTTCTCCCCCTCGTCGTCCACCATGATGACGGCCACGCCGGTCTGCACCTCGGGATCGATGCTTACAGCGTCGGTGTTCACGCCTTCGGCGCGCAGCGCGGCGAGCTCATTGCGGCCGAAGTCATCATCGCCAACGCGGCCGACCAAGATCGCCTCCGCTCCCAGCCGGGCGGCGGCCACGGCCGCGTTGGCCCCTTTGCCTCCGGGGCCGATCTGCAGGCGATGCGCCAGGAGATTCTCCCCGCGTTGGGGGAAGCGCGGCGTTAACACGGCCAGGTCCGTGATGATGCTGCCGACGACGGCGATCGTGGGCATAGGGGCCTCCTATCTGTGATCTTACTCTTAGCCCGTTCGCGTCTGGGCTATCTCATATCCACGTGAATCTGACGGTTGCCTCCAGATTATACATCACAGGCATCGGCGCGTCTAAGAGGCGTGTCTGAAAAGCGCGACGAGGAACCACTAAGGCACCAAGCCCCCAAAATAGAGAAGCCCGAAAGTGGGAAAGGAGTGCATCTCTTCGAGGGGCGACCAGCCGGTCGCCCCTACTTTGTCAGGTCTATGACGTTAGGGGCGCAGCATCGCCGCGCTCGTTGTGAAAGATGGGCGAGCACTGCTGCACCTCCACAAGGCTGTGCAGTACATTTCGCTCCATAGGCTCTGAGGATTACTCCCGGGGCACTTCCTCGGGATGGAGGAGCCGTGTATAATCGCGACATACCCTCGCCTGTGAGGACGGGAGGACCCGGATCTCAAGCGTTCTGAAGGGAGGTAGAGAGATGGAGATCGTCGTCCAGCAGGGGAACATCGTACAGCAAGAGGCCGATCTGCTGGTGGTCAACCTCTTCGAGGGCGTCACGGAGCCGGGTGGCGCTACGGGCGCGGTGGATAAGGCGCTGAACGGCGCCATTCGGGAGGTGATCGCCGCCGGGGACTTCACGGGCAAGCGAGATAGCAGCGTGGTCTTATACACACGCGGGGTGATCCCGGCCCCGCGCGTCCTGGTGGTCGGCCTGGGGCCGGCCGAGAAGTTCACCCTCAACGAGGCCCGACGGGCAGCGGGCGTCGCCGCCAAGCGAGCTCGAGAGCTCGGCGTCAAGCATATCGCTTCCATCGTCCACGGCGGCGGCGTGGGAGGATTATCCGTGGACGATGCCGCGCAGGCCGTGGTTGAGGGGACCATCCTGGCGCTGTATCGCTTCCGCAAGCACGTGCCGGAGCCGGAGGAGGACGAGGATCCCGAGCGGATGACGCTGGTGGAGTTCGACGCGACCAAAGTGCCCGTCGTCGAGGAGGGGGCGACGCGAGGTCGCGTGATCGCCGAGGCCGTCTGCTTCGCACGCGACCTGGTCAACGAGCCGGCGAACTACATGACCCCGATGATGATGGCTCATCGGGCGCGCGAGATGGCCCAGACTGTGGGGCTCCAGTGTACCGTGCTTGAGGAAGCCCACATGCGTGACCTGGGCATGGGCCTTTTGTTGGGCGTGGCAGCCGGATCTGACGAGCCGCCGCGTTTCATCATCCTGGAACACCGCTCCGGGCGCACTGATCTCCCAACCATCGTCTTGGTGGGTAAGGGGATCACATTCGACTCCGGCGGCATCAGCCTGAAGCGCAGTGAGGATATGTGGCGTATGAAGGGGGACATGGGTGGTGCGGCGGCCGTCCTGGGCGCGATGCAGGCGGTGGCTCGTCTGGATCTCCCGTTGCGGGTCATCGGCCTGGCGCCGTGCACGGAGAACCTCCCCAGTGGACACGCCATCAAGCCTGGGGATGTGCTTACCGGCATGGGCGGGAAGACGGTGGAGATCATTAGTACCGACGCGGAGGGACGACTCATCCTAGCTGATGCGTTAACGTATGCTGATCGGTACAGGCCGGACGCCGTGGTGGACTTGGCGACGCTGACCGGCGCGATCGGTGTGGCTCTGGGGAAGCAGGCTGCCGGGCTGTTCTCTAACGATGATGGGCTGGCCGATCGTCTGCTGCGCGCCACGGAGCGCTCAGGTGAGCGGGCGTGGCGGATGCCCCTTTATGATGAATATAAGGAGGCGATCAAGAGTGATGTGGCGGAGGTGAAGAACTCCGGCGGGCGCTATGCTGGCGTGGGGAGCAGCGCCAAGTTCCTGGAGCACTTCACGACGGGATATCCCTGGGCACATCTGGACATCGCGGCGATGACGATGAGCGATGAGGAGACGCCGTTGGGGCCGAAGGGGGCGACCGGCTATGGGGTTCGTTTGCTGACCGAATTTCTCAGGGATTGGGCCCGCGGTTGAAAAGAGTGACCGGCACCTTATGGGTGCCGGTCACTTTCCTCAGCTCGGAAGCACCTGTCGTGCCCGACTGCTGTGTCGGCTATGAATCAGGTAGGCGATGACGCCGAGCACGGACACCGCCGAGCCCACCGCGGCCGCGCCCAACATCCATTGGCGTCGCGGGATACGCTGTGGGTGGCCCGCGGCGGCCTGGCGGGCGAGCTTACGCTGCGCGGCCTCCACCAGGCCGCGATGCAGGTGCGCTCGATACGCCTCCCGCGGCCGCACCGGCTGGAGAACTTCCGCCAGCTCGCGGGCGAGTTCCATCAGAGGGTCTGCTTCTTCGGCCATCTCGGGTGGTAGCTCCATCAAAGGAACCGCCTTGGCATGGCCCTGCAAGAGCCTCTCTATGTAAACGTTTAATAACTCCGTCAATTCCTTGGTACCCCACTTGCGCATAACCTTCTCCCTGCCAGGCTTGCTCGATCCCCTCGCAAGCCATTTCCTCAGTGCCCCTCCCTCCCTTTTTTATTGAGGTGACTAAACGGGTTAAAAGTCCAATGCCGAGGAGATCTTCTCAAAACCCGCGCGAACGCAGATCATCGCGCAGGGCGATTAACGTGCGATGATACAGCGATTTAATCGCTCCCTCCGTCCTCCCCATGATGCGGCCGATTTCAGCGTTGGACAGCCGCTCCCCGAACTTGAGGATCAGCAGCTGTTGGCGATCTGGAGGCAGACGGCGGATGGCCTCGAGGAGCGCTTCCTGCTCCTCGTTTCGCTCCACCTCCTGTTCCGGGCTGCTGCCCGGCGCCGAGAGGCGGAGGAGCCCATCCAGGGAGACCAGTCGGTGTCGGCTGCGGTCCCGATGCCAGTTCGCCACCAGGTTGTGAGCGATCCGGTACAACCATGCCGAGAATGGCACGCCGCGGTCCACGTACCGATCGATGTGATCCAGTGCCCGAAAGAAGGTTCGCGCCGTCAGGTCCTCAGCATCGTGATGATTACCGATCCGGTAGTATATGTAATTGTAGATGCGGTCAACGTACCGCTCGTAGAGCTCGCCGAAGGCTTCAGGATCGACCTTGGCACGCTCTACCAATTGGGATTCGCTCTCGTTTTGCGACACGGCAGGGTCCTGATCAGACCCCTCGGCGCGTTCGCGATGGCACATCGTACAACACCGGAGGGACTGAAAGGTTACGTGGGGCATTATGTCGATGGAAGGTGATCGCCCATCGTGGCAGGAGTATAACGCAGAAGGCTGGCGCGGTCAATCGCGCCAGCCTTCTGGACGTAGCGCCGTTTTTAGGCTTCCGTTCCCGGGCCGCTACAGGGGTTGTTCCTACATAAGGCGTTTAATTCAAAGGAGAGGGCACCCCTTGTGGGCGTCCCGTCAAGTTCTCCTCGAAGGATCTGGGTGGATGGCCTAAGTGTTGTGAGTTGAGGCCTGGCTTGCCTCATCCTTCCTCTGGAAGCATCGGCATCATAGCGATGCCGACGGTCCCGGGCCCGACGTGGGTCCCCAGTACAGGGCCAATCTGGGATAGGAGCAGATGCTCGCAGTCCAAACGCTCCCGGGCCTGTTGGGCGATATATTCGGCCTCATTAGGAGCTTGTGCGTGTAAGACGCCCACCCGATGGGGGCAGCCGGCCGCTTGGGCCCGTTGTGCGGCGATCTCGATCATGCGGTCGATCGCCTTGCGCCGCGTGCGGACCCGTTCGAGCAAGTCCACCCGCCCGCCTCGCAACGTCAGCAGGGGTTTGATCCTGAGGAGCGTCCCCACCAGCGCCTGGGCCCCGCCGATGCGTCCCCCCTTCTGCAGGTATTCCAGCGTGTCCACGACGAATAGGACGCTGATCTTGGGCAAAAGCTTCTCGATCCGTTGGGCGATTTCCTGCCGGGTGGCGCCTGCCTTCGCCATGCGGGCGGCCTCCTCGACGGCCAGGCCGAGTCCCATGGACGTGATGCGCGAATCGATCACCGTGATGGGCACATCGCCCAAGGTCTCTTTCGCCCTGATGGCCGACTCGTATGTACCGCTGAGGTCGGAGGAGATCACGATACAGACGACCTCGTCGCCCTCCCGTATCGCCTCTTCGAAGACCTTCAGGAAGTCAGCGGGAGGCGGCTGCGAGGTGGTAGGCAGGGTAGGGCTGCTCTTCAGGCGCTCGAAGAAAGCGTCTGAAGAGATGTCGATCCTGTCCAGCAGCACTTCCTCGCCGAAGATCACTCGTAGAGGGACGATTTGAATGTCCAGCTCCTTCGCGAGATCTTCGGGGATGTCGCTGGTAGAGTCTGTAACGATACGGACCATAATACCTCCTGATGGACAATAGATGATCTTGACGGACAAAGTGCCGCCGTTCGGATGATGAGTCTTGGTGATAGGGCACAAGGAGGCGCTTTGATGGCTGACGTGCACGGGGGATGAAAGCGGCAAGGGATCAGCATTGATCACCTGATCACTTGTCAGGGCATCTGGGAGAGGCACCGTTGGCTCTCTTGAGCTCGCGGGCCCCACCCCGGGGCCTAATGCTCGCGTTGCCGGAGGACGGCGGGATGAAGCGCGTTAATAGGCCCCCCGGCCGCGCAGGACGACGCCGATCGTCTTCCACAGAATGCGGAGGTCAAGCAAGGGAGAGTAATGCTGAATGTAGTACAGGTCGTCCTCCGTGTGCAGGTGCATCGCGCGGTCGCTTCGCCCATTCACCTGCCACCACCCGGTGATCCCAGGAGGGACGGCGAAGCGTTTATGCTGCCAGGCCTCATACTGTGCCACCAGCCAGGGGAGCTCTGGCCGCGGCCCCACCACGCTCATCTCGCCCTTGATTACGTTAAAGAGCTGAGGCAGCTCATCTAAGCTGGTGCGCCGCAGGAATCGCCCCACGCGCGTGACCCGCGGGTCATCCGGGCGTTTGTACAGGATGTGGCCTTCCTTGTCCCGCTGGATGACCTCGTGCAAGCGCTGTTCCGCGTCGACGTACATTGAGCGGAATTTGTACATCCAGAACAATCGGCCATTCTCGCCCACGCGCTGCTGCTTGAAGATGGCAGGGCCGGGCGAATCGATCCGGATGGCGATGGCGATGATAAGCATGAGGGGGCTACATAATATCAACATGATCCCGGCCACAGCCAGGTCCAACGCCCGCTTGATCAGACGGTTAAATCCACTGATCGCGGGGTCACGCAGCCCGATAAGGGGAATGCCGTTCAGATCGTCGATCGTGGCCCGGAAGAAGGCCAAGTCCATCAAGTCGGGCACCACGCGCACCTGCACGGGCAGCGTCTGCAACTCCAGCACCAGCTTTTCGATGAACTGATGGGCCCGCAGGGGGAGGGCAAAGATCACCTCATCCACTTGGTGCTCGCGGACCAGCGCGGGGACATCGCGAATGGTGCCCAGTACGCGAGCGCCCTCCCACTCTTTGCCTTGCTTATCCGGATCGTCGTCCGCGTAGCCGATGAGGTGACACCCGCTCCAGCTCGTCTCTGGCAGGCGGCGGGCGACCTCCCGTCCCACCTTGCCCGCGCCCACGATGAGCACGCGCGGGGTGTAGCGATGTCCGCCGAGGCGTCGCATCAGCACCCGCAGGCTCAGGTGGAAGACGGTCAGCAGGATGAGGTCGAACGTGGCGAAGTAGAGGAAGAGCCGACGCGGGACATCGCGATAGGACAGGTAGAGGATACCGGCCAGGACCAGCGAAGCCAGGCCGATGCCTGTCACGATGGCCTGTAGCTCCCCGACGACACGCCAGGTACGCCGCGCGTCATACAGGCCGACCAGGCCAAGCAGCATGGGCCAGAGGAAAGCCACCACGACGTAAATAGGCACAGGCACGCGGACGAAGGGTGGCGTGAGCCGGACACCCCAAGGGATGTGATAGCGCGCTTTGGAAGCGAGGAAGAGGGCCGCCAGGGTCAACAAGACGTCGGCACAGATGAGGAGGAGAAGGTAATTGGTACTGTATTGTCTGCGCATGGGCTCCCACTCTCGCTAGCCATGAGGTAAAAAGGCCGAGGGAACACCGCATCATATCCATTATACCATGATTCATCCCTTTGTCCCAAGTGTTTGACATCTCTATCGAGCGGCGGCATAATGATGTTTGTATTTTTCTGTCGATACAGCAGCTGGTGGTCTCCCTCTTGGGTGTTGGTGTCCCTAGTGAGGTGCAACGCACCTCTATAGCGGACATGCGAGATCACCTCGCACTACTCTGTAGCTGTCATCAGCGCAATCTTGTGATGGGCAAAGGTGCGTTGTACCTTCATCAACACAGAGCAGGGAGACTACCCAGCAGCATGATCTTCTCTATGGAGAGCCTGGCGTGACGACTGCGGTGGTGACATACGGCCAGGTCACCTGGGTGGATATCCGACAGCCTACGGAAGAGGATATCCAATTCCTTCGTTCACATTATTCCTTTCACCCTCTTGACCTGGAGGACTGCTTGAGCAGGGTCGAGCATCCCAAGCTCGACGAGTATGAGGATTATCTCTTCTTCGTCATGCATTTCCCCCTATTCGATCATCAGCGTCAGGTCACGCGTCCCAGCGAGGTCGATTTCTTCATCGGCGCCAATTACCTCGTCACCATTCATGATGGCGTGTTAAAGCCGTTGGTGCGGCTGTTTAACCGATGCGAGGAGGACGATGGAGCCCGCCGGGAGTATATGGGCCGCGGGGCCGGGCGGCTGCTCTACTCGATCCTAGATACCCTCGTGGACTCCATCTTCCCTATGCTGAACAAGATCGGCGCGCACCTGCGCGAGATCGAAGAGGACATGTTCACCGAGGATATACGGAAGACCGTGCAATATATCTCCCTTGTGCGTCGGGATATCATCGCCATGCGCCGCGTGATCCGGCCTCAGCTCGCCGTGGTGGTCGCCCTCGAGCAAAAGGACCGCCCCTTCCTCCAGCGGGAGATGGAAGTGTACTGGGGTGATGTGGCCGACGCCTTCCGACGTGCATGGGAGATTCTGGAGAATTATCGAGAGGTGATCGAGGGGTTGGCCGATACCTCGGATTCGGTGGCCTCCTATCAGATCAACGAGGTCATGCGCACGCTGACGGTTATCTCCGTCGTGATGCTTCCCCTGACACTCCTCTCCGGCATCTACGGGATGAACGTCGCCTTGCCGCTCGCGACGCATCCCTGGGCCTTCTTCTTCATTATAGGCGTGATGGCGGCTATGACCTTCTTCATGCTGTGGATCTTCTATCGGAGGGGATGGCTGTGAGCTCGCGTTCCCGCCGACATCCCGCCTTGCCTCCTTTGCCGGAAGAACTGGACCTTCCCCCGCCCCGCTGGGTGCAAACCCCCGCCGAGCTGTCGGATATGCTCGATCGGCTCATGTCCGAGCCGAGAGTCGCCGTTGACACAGAGGCGGATAGCCTGTTCGTCTATCACTATAAGGTCTGCCTGATCCAGTTTTCCACACCGGATGTGGATTACCTGGTCGATCCCCTGGCGCTGGATGACCTGAGCCCCCTGGGGGAGCTCTTCGCGACGCCCCGCGTGGAGAAGGTCTTTCACGCGGCGGAGAACGACATCCTGATGCTCAAGCGGGGGTACCAGTTTCGGTTCGCCAATCTGTTTGACACGATGATCGCCGCCCGCATCCTGGGCTGGCCTCGCGTCGGGCTGGCCGCGTTGCTGGAGGATCGCTTCGGCATCCGTCTGGATAAGCGCATGCAACGGACCAATTGGGGGCAGCGTCCGTTGAGCCCCGAGCAGATGGCCTACGCTCGCCTGGACACGCGCTATTTGCTACCCCTGCGTGACCTTCTCTACCGGGAGCTCCTGGCCCGCGGCCGCCTGGAGGAGGCCCTCGACGCCTTCGAAGCCCTGACGCGCGTCGAGTATGTGGAAAAACCTTTCGACCCAGAGGGCTTTCTGCGCATCAACGGCGCGCGCGATCTGACCCCTCGCCAGTTGACCGTGTTGCGCGAGCTGTATCTCTGGCGGGAAGAGTGCGCCCGTCGCGTGAACCTGCCCCCTTTCAAGGTGTTGTCGGATCGCGCCCTGGTGCTCCTCAGCCAGCATCAGCCGACCACCCTGCAGGCCCTGCGGCGATTGCCGGGGCTGTTGGGCGCGCTGCGTGCTCGCCGGGGGGGCGAGATCCTGGCCGCCATCCGGCGCGGGCGTCGTGCCCCCCTCTGGACGCCGTCCCCGCGTCAGCCCAACGGCTCTCTCCGCCCCGACGAGGCGACGTGGGCTCGATACGAGAGGCTGCGTGAATGGCGCAGCCGCAAGGCGCGAGAACGGGGCGTTGATCTTGACGTCGTGTTGACCAACGATGTGCTCCTGCGCATCGCGCGGGAGGCCCCGCAATCCATGGAAGAGCTGGAGCGGTTGGGGCTGTTGAGCCCCTGGAAGCTGCACTCTTATGGACCTGAATTGCTCAAGGTCATGCGGTGATTACCCATAAGTGCTATAAGGAGTTTGACTACTTTATTCCACCGCAGAGACGCTGAGGACACAGAGTTCCCCTCGATTTTTCTGTACCTCCTCTGCGACTCCGCGGTGAGATATGGGTAATCACTGCAGGTCATCTCTTGACGTCCGTGAGGTGGTTCCATGAAGCTGACCTTCCTCGGCGCGGCTCGCACCGTCACGGGATCCATGCATCTCCTGGAGGTCAACGGGCATCGGGTATTGCTCGACTGCGGCCTGTTCCAGGGGCGCCGTGCGGAGACCTATGAGCGGAACCTGAACTTCCCTTTTGACCCCGCGAGCATCGATGCGTTGGTCCTCTCTCATGCGCATATCGATCATTCCGGCAATATCCCGAACCTCGTCAAGCAAGGCTTCCGAGGCAACATCTGGAGCACGCCAGCGACGCGAGATCTGTGCGCGGCCATGTTGCAGGATAGCGGGCACATCCAGGAGAAGGACGTTGAGTACGTCAACAAGAAGCGGGCCCGCAAGGGGCTTCCGCCGGTGGAGCCCTTGTATACCCAGGAAGACGCCATGAACGCTCTGCCTTACTTCGTCAGCCTGGGATACGATCGCCCCTTCCAAGTCGTGCCCGGCGTGCAGGTGACCTTCCTCGATGCGGGTCACATCCTGGGCTCGGCGATGGTGCTGTTGGAGATTACCGAAGGGGAGCGCACGTGGCGCCTGCTCTTCTCCGGGGATGTGGGGCGCAAGGGGCTGGATATCCTGCGGGATCCTACGCCCGCCTTGCCGGCCGATATCATCATCATGGAGAGCACTTACGGCTCCCGCATCCACGAGACCCACGAAGAAGCGCGTCAAATATTACGCCGGGTGATCAACGAGACGTATCGCCGACGAGGCAAGGTGATCATCCCCGCGTTCGCCGTCGGCCGTACGCAAGAGCTCGTCTACGAGTTACATCAGCTCACCGTAGAGCAGAAGATCCCGCCCCTGCCTATCTATGTGGATAGTCCTCTGGCGGTCAACGTGACGGAGATCTTCCGTCTGCATCCTGAGTGTTATGACGAGGAGACGCGCGTCTTCCTCGCCGAGAATCAGCGTAAGGATCCCTTTGGGTTCTATCGCCTGCGATACATCCGGGACGTCGAGCAGTCCAAGGCGTTGAACTTTCTACGGGATTCCGCCGTCATCATCAGCGCGTCCGGTATGTGCGAGTCGGGACGTATCCTTCATCACCTGAAGAACAACATCGAAGATCCCAATAACACGATCCTGTTCGTCGGCTTCCAGGCGGAGCATACCCTGGGGCGGCGCCTGTTGGACGGCTGGAAGCACGTGCGCATCTTCGGAGAGGAGTATGAGGTCCGGGCTCGCATCGAGAGGATCGATGGATACAGCGCCCATGCCGATCGCAACGAGCTGCTCGAATGGGTCCGCCCGGCCCTTAAGAAAGGCAAGCCCCGCATCTTCCTCGTTCATGGCGAACTAGAGGCCGCCCAATCCCTCGCCCAGGCCCTTCGTGATGAGGGCGTTCGGCGTATCGACATCCCGGAAAGAGGGGCCACCTTCGAGTTCCCCTGAGTTATCCCTCATAGAGATAGTAAGGCACGTCCACGATGACCTCGTTGTGTTCGGTGCGACGATAGAGTAACGTGGCCTTCAGCAAGAGCGCCGTCTGATTGTGCAGCAGATAGTGCCAGGAGCGCTTGGGCACGAACTCTGGCAGCACGATGGTGAGCGTGTCTCCTTTCCCCAGCGAGGCGCTCACCTGATCGATGTAGCGTATCAACGGCCCCTGTACGGACCGGTACGGGGAGGGGAGCACGACCAACGGCACCGAGCAGTTCAGCTCCTCCCACTGCTCGCGCACGCGCTGGGTCTGCTCCGGCTCCACGTCCACCATCACCGCCGTCACGTCGTCGGAGAGGGATCGGGCGTAATGAAGCGCCTTCAAGGTCCCGCGGTGTACTCCCGAGATCGGCACGATCACGCGGTGATGGCGCACCGGCTGAGGGAGCGGTATATCGGGCGTCCTGATGGAAAGCTGGCGTCGCACCATCTGATAGTGATGGTGGATAGCCTGGAACATGCGCACCAGCATGGGCATGAGCACGATGACAATCCAGGCCCCATGGATGAATTTGGTGATGGCGATGACCAGCAGGACCACTCCGGTAGCGACGGCCCCCGTGCCGTTGATGATGATATTCCGCCGCCAGCCCGGCTCGCGCTCTCGCAGGCTGTGACGCACCAGCCCGACCTGGGCCAAGGTGAAAGAAAGGAACACCCCCACCGCGTACAGAGGGATCAGCGCGTGGGTGCTCCCGCCGAAGAGGGCCAGGAGCGCGGCCGCCATGCCACCCAGGATGAGGATCCCGTTGGAAAAGACCAAGCGATCGCCCAGGTTGGTGAGCTGCCTGGGCAGGAAGCGATCCCGAGCCATCAGCGAAGCCAGCCGGGGGAAGCCGTTGAAGCTGGTGTTCGCCGCCAGGATGAGGATGAAGGCGGTCGTGGCCTGGACGAGAAAGTAGAATGGGCTGCCGTCGCCGAAGATCGCCCGTGCCAGCTGGGATACGACCGTTTCCCCCTCCACCGGCACGATCCCGTAGGCACGAGAGAGCCAGGTGATCCCCAGGAACATGGTGACCAGAAGAGTGGCCATGGCTGCCAGCGTGCGGCTCGCGTTGCGAGCCTCTGGCGGCTTAAAGGCCATCACCCCGTTGCTGATGGCCTCGATCCCCGTCAACGCGGTACATCCTGAGGAGAACGCGCGCAGGATCAAGAACAGGGTCAGCGCGTGGGTGGGCTCGATCGTCTCCCTGACCGGCGCGCGGATGATCTGCCCCGTCATTGCCCGGGCCAGCCCGGTCCCGATCATCATCAGGAAGCTAACGATGAAAAGGTAGGTGGGGATGGCGAAGATGGTCCCGGATTCCCGGACGCCGCGTAGGTTCCCCCAGGTGATCAAGACGATGAAGAGGATGCCCAGGGCGACCCTGTGGTCGTACAGGCTCGGCACGGCGGAGGTGATGGCGGCCACCCCCGCGGAGACGCTGACCGCGACGGTGAGGATATAGTCGATGAGCAGGGCTGCGCCGGCCACCAGCCCGAACATCACGCCCAAGTTTTCCTTGGAGATGATGTATGCGCCACCCCCTGACGGATAGGCGTGAATCCCTTGATAGTAGGAGGTCGCCACGATCACCAGCAGCGTGGCGATGGCCAGCGCGATGGGCCATGAGAGGGCGAGCGCTCCGGTGCCAGCCAGGACCAACACGAGCAGCATCTCCTCTGTCGCATACGCGACGGAAGAGAGAGCATCGCTGGAAAAGACAGCCAGCGCTTTGACCTTGCTTAAGCGCTCATGGACCGCCTGGCTGGTCTCCAGAGGGCTGCCTACCAGCAGGCGTCTGACGTTTAAGCCCATGCCGACACCTCCTGAGCCGCGGCAGGGAACGCCCGTGTGCTTCACATAGAAAGACCCCGCACATCCGTTATTGCGGGGCTACCTTCAAGCAGCGCATATCATTGTGTCGTGATCCTGGATCACACCCCACATTAGCCATGCCGGCTTAGAAACAGATCTTTTATAACGCAGCCTGATGTCTCTGTCAAAAAAGGCCGACGGCCATCGATGCCTGAAACGGCGGATCGGCCGTCGGCCCCTTCCTTACCTGCTGGCCTATCGGTGCAGCACGTCAGGCCTTGACGTATTCGCAGATGCTGGCAGAGATCTGTTCCACTGACGGTTGGGATTCGGGCTTGGTACAGGGCAACGTCACGCGGAACGTGCTCCCCTCGCCCGGTTTGCTCTCCACGCTGACCTCGCCCCCATGCGCCTTGACGATCTCCTTCACGATGAGCAGTCCCAGGCCGGTGCCCTTGATGCGTCGCGCGCAATCTCCATTGACCCGTTTATATTTAGAGAACAACAGCGAGATTTGGTCCTCTGGGATGCCGATCCCGTTATCACTGACCTCTAGGATGAAATGCTCCGGCGAGTGCGTCAGGCTGACGACGATATGGCCCCCATCGGGCGTGTATTTGATGGCGTTGCTCAGAAGGTTGGTCACGACTTGTCCGATGCGTTCGCCATCTACCCAGGCGATGGTTGGCTCCTCTGGTAATCTTACCTCAACCGTATGTTGGCGTTGCTGAGCCAACGGTTGCAGCTCGCTCACGGCCTCATGTATGACCTCTCTCAGGTCAACCTCTTGACGCTCGAGCTTCAGGAAGCCCGCATCGATGGCGGAGTAATCCAGGAAGTCGTTGATCAGCTCGAGCAGCTTCCTCACGGACCGTTGTATTGACTCGACGATCTCCTTCTGCATCTTATTTAGAGGGCCCACGGCCTCCTGGGCCAGGAGATCCACAAATCCGATGATGGCCATCGCTGGGCTGCGCAGGTCATGCGTGATCATCGAGTAGAAGTCGGCCTTCATGCGTTCCAACTCTTTCTCCTGGGAGATATCACGCAGGATGATGGCCACACCTAACAATTCCTGATTACGCATACGCACAGGGTTGATGCTCGCGCTGAAGACGCGCCCATTGCTCCCATTTCGCGTCGTCAGGTGGGCGATCTCTTTACGGATCGTCTCCCCATTCTCCATGGCGCGCTGCATGGCGTCGAGGACTTCTGGATGCAGGGAGAGCGTGGAGAGGGGTTTCCCTACGGCTTCCTCTTGAGAGACGCCGAGCTCCTTCTCTGCCAGTGGGTTCATCAATAGGACCCTCCCCTCGCGATCGACCACGATGACGAGCTCTGAGAGGCTGAACAGGATCTCCCGTAGTTTGTTCCGCTCCTCCTGTAGGGCGTTACGCGCGCGCTGGAGCTCCTTGACCATCGCCTCCAGCTCTTCGTTCTTACGTCGGATCTCCTGTTCCAGATGGATCCGCTTGATCTGGCTCTCGCGGATCTCCAGGGCGCGCTCGATGACGTGTAGGAACTCGTCCAGGTCGGAGCCCAGTCCGATCTGATCCTTCTCGACGTAGCCGTCGGCTCCCTGCCTTACCGCCTCGATCGCTGTCTTCACATTCCCATGGCCGGTGACCATGACGATGCATGTTTCTTGATCTCGGGAGCGTATCTCTTTCAGGATGGAGATGCCGTCCATATCAGGTAACATCAAGTCCAACAGGATCAGATCGAACTGCCTTTCCCGCCAGAGTTGTAAGCCCCTGGTCGCGTCTGTGGTCGTGGTGACGTGATGGCCCATCCGGGTAAGTAAGCGGTCGAGATATCGACAGATCGTCAGGCTATCATCTATGACCAGGATGTTCAACGCCCTCATCGCGCTCATACCTGTCCTCCTCTCCCTGCTTGGCCGATCGGCGAGGGATCTGGCGGCCGAGCCAGACTGCCTGCTTGTTATGTTTGCACGACTATTATAAAAGTGGAAGAGGACATCCCCAATAGGACAATCGGCGGGCATGGAGGCGCCGACGGGAGCCCATAAAGACTACGGGGGATGGAATGATCCCATCCCCCGTGAGGCTTGTGGAATCAGAAGAGGTGCCTGCCTTGGCAATTATGCTCCGTCCAGGCAGGAGACCTCCACATCCTTCGGTGAGATGGCGCGCCCGGCTGCGTTCCAGATCTCGACGACGCGCTCTTCGCCGGGGAAGATGTCGAAGTAGTTGTCGCTGAAGCGTGTGCCCTCGATGGGTACGACCAGCTTAACGAAGTAGGCGTAGACATCGCTCCGGATGCGAACGGTGATCCGGCCCGTCTCCTCGTCCTGGGTCATCCCTACCGTCAGCGAGGGGCGTGGCCGTATCAGGTCCTTCACCTCCACGCGGAACTCCCGGTTGTCGGGGAAGCGCCCCTGGCCTGAGCGCACGAACAGGTAGGTCTGCCGGGGATCGCCCGGGATCTGATCGGCGACGATGCCGGCCACGCACTGCGATCGATTGGCGGGCACGGTCACCTCGATCGTCTCCTGGTGAAGTATTGTGCCGTTGAAATCGGCCACCCCCCAGGTCACCTCATCGGTCACCGCCTCCAGCGTGTCGTTGACGATCCAGAGGCTATATCCGCCGTCGTCCTCCCGCTTAAAGGAGGCCATGACGGGGGCGTAGGCGCGTCGGGCGTAGAAGTATCCCGCTTTAGGGAAGGCATAATAGTCCAGGACGCTCCAGCTCAGCCCGGGCCACGTGTCGTTGAGCTGCCAGAAGAGCGTCCCGGAGCAGTGCGGCTTGCGTCGCCGATAGTGTTCGATCCCGAACTTCAACCCCTCGGCCTGGGCGATCATGGAGAAGTCGATGTATTGGTTCAGATCTTTCGGCAGCCCTGTGTGGGCCAACATCAGATTGTTGCCCTTGTCCTTGGGATAATCCTTGTTGCGATACAGTAACCCCTCGCTGCCGAAATACAGCTCCTCCGGCGGCACGTTGCGGCGCAGCGTCTCCAGGATAGGGGCGGCGTGCATACCGAACTCGCTGATGAAGCGGGCGGGGTCCTCAGCGTAGTGGCGGAAGGAGACGCCGGCAGGCGAGAAGTCGCGCTTGGGCTCCTCGCCGAAGCGCCGTGGATAGATCGCGCCGTGCCACACCTGCCAGTTATGGCGATCCCCCTCCCGCTCGTCGTTATGATCGTTGCCGCCGTATGGGCTGGAAGGCCAGTATAGTCGGGTAGGATCCAGCTCCGCTACGATGCGGGGCAGCAACTCGTGATAGATCTTGCGCCCGGGGAAGTCATGGCCTGGCTCCTGCCAGTAGACTATATCCTCGATCCAATCGTTCTCGTTATTCCCGCACCACAGCGCCAGGCAGGGGCGGTTTCGGAGTCGGCGCACGACGAGCTCGGCCTCTCGCTCGACCTCGGCGTAGAACTCGGGGTCGTAATCCGGGTAGCGGGCGCAGGCGAACATGAAGTCCTGCCACACCAAGATGCCGAGTTCATCGCAGAGGCGATAGAAGGCGGGCTTCTCATAGAGGCCCCCGCCCCACACCCGCAGCATGTTCATGTTGGCCTCGACGGCCAGCTCGAGCAGCTCCCGGTAGCGATCCTCCGTCACCTGGGAGATGAAGGAATCCGCCGGGATCCAGTTGGCGCCTTTGGCGAAAATGGGGACGTCGTTCAGCACGAACGTGAAGAACTTCGTCCCAGGCTCCTCGGGGTCGGGCGATTGGTCCACGCGGATCGTGCGGATGCCTACCCGTTCTTGATGTGTATCCAGCGTCTCGTCCCCGGCGCGCAGGGAGACCCTCAGGTCATACAACGCCGGCTTGCCCAGGTCGTGGGTCCACCACAACGCCGGCTGGGCGATATCCAGGACGACCTCGGCCATGCCCTCGATGAGGGGGACCTCCGCCGCGATGCTCTGGCTCTCACGGCTCATGCAGACCTGCACTGTGAGGGGCTCCGTAGCGCTCCACGCCTCCACATCCACTGTAACCCGAACGCGCGCCTGGTCCTGGGCGATCTCCTCCGTGCGGAAGAAGACGTCCTTCAGCCGAGCGGATCGGAAGCCCTCCAGGCGGACTTCCCGCCAGATGCCTACGCTGACCAGTCGCGGCGCCCAGTCCCACGAGAAGTGGCATTGGGCCTTTCGGACCCACACGCGTTCGGGCCCGTATCCGGCCCATTGTCCGGGGACCTCTCGGCCGCCGATGCGTTCGAGCACGGGATCGAACCGGACGGCCAGGACGTTGTTTTCACCCGGGCGGATCTTGCCGGTCACGTCGAATCGGGCGGGGACGAACATGTTCTGGTGGCTGCCGATTTCTTCCCCGTTCAGGTAGATGGTGGCGTATGTGTCCAGCCCTTCGAAGACCAAGAAGTGGCGATCGGTGTCGCCCGGGTCCGGGCCGGTGAAGCTCGTGCGATACCACCATTCCCGTCGTTCCACCCACTGGCATTTCTCCACGTTCATGTGGTAGAAGGGGGGATCAAGACGGCCTGCCGCCACCAGGCTGGTATGCACATCGCCGGGGACTTCGGCCGGCAACCAGTCGCTGTCGTCGTACGTCGGCGCGAAGGCCTGATCTGGTACGCCCGCGCCGGGGTCAAACTCTTGCAGCTTCCATGTGCCGTTCAAATCGAGCAGGATCACGATGTCCCTCCTTAACTCGCGTCGTATCAGGCATGATTTGGCGAGATAGCCGGGCGACGAGGAACCGAAGGGGTATCGCCGCACATAATAGAGAGGTCGTCTCAGGGCAAGTCAAGTGAAGGCCATGACATGCGCCCGAAAGTCTACCACATCGTCGGGATCCCTCCAAAATCGTGCGTCCTGATTCTCTTCTCTCTTGGAGGCTTAGTGCCTTGGTAGTTCTTTACTCCTTCTAGCATCGTATGGAACCGAATTGTATAGAGCCAAATTGCTCCCTCGCACTAGCTGTGATATGATCGATGCGTCATGAAGATGCGCCGTCTTCCACCTGACTACGGGCTCGCGCTCGGGATCGGCGTGGTCAGCCTGATCCTGTACGTGCGCACGGCTGCCCCCTCCGTTGTCGCCCTCTTCGACGACAGCCTGGAATTTCAGCTCGTCTTGCCAACGCTGGGCATCGCACACCCGACCGGATATCCGCTGTATACCTTGCTCGGATACCTGTTCACGCGATGGCCGTTGGGGAGCCCCGCCTACAAAGCGAACCTGTTCTCGGCTGTGGCGGGGGCCATGGCCGTCGGCGCTCTGTATCTGGCGGGGCGTGAGCTTTCAGGGCGACGCCTGGCGGCGATGATAGCGGCTCTGTACGTGGCCGTGATCCCGGTCTGGTGGTCCCAGACCACCGTAGCTGAGGTGTACGCGCTGCATGGGCTGATCCAGGTCCTGCTCGTGTGGGTGACGTTGCGTTGGGCGCATGGTGTGGGTTCGCTCTGGCCTGTCGGATTACTCCTGGGGCTGGGGCTGGCCCACCATCGGATGATCCTGTTGCTCGTACCGGCTGTGATGTGGTGGTCGCTGGCGCGGCGCCCTCTCTTGCAGATGATCCGGGTAGCCTGGCGTCCGACTTTGAGGGTGGCCATCGCGCCCTTGCTGCTGTATCTCTACCTGCCGATACGGGGACGTGCGATCACTTCCCTGGATGGCACCTATCGTAATGACTGGTCCGGGTTCTGGGACTGGGTCACGGCCCGCAGCTATACGGTGTTCCTAGCGGAGAACCCGCTCGACGTGCATCGGGATGCCGGGTTCTACCTGGACTTCGTGCGTGATCAGTTGGGATATTGGGGCCTCGGGCTGGCCCTGCTTGGGCTGTTGGCGCTGATCGCCGGATGGCTGGGCCCGAACCGACGCCAAACGAGGTGGGATGGGGTCGGGCTGGCGCTCGCCCTGGCGACGACCTACGGGTTCGGTGCGACGTATCAGGTTACCGATGTGGAGGTATTCTTCATCCCCGCCTTCCTGACAACGGGGCTGGCCCTGGCGGCGGGCGTCGCGACTCTGCAGACGGCGTGGGATCGAATCTGTCTGGGGCGCGGCTGGTCTAAAGCGCGATCCGCCGGGCACGTCGCGTTGGCGCTGCTGTTGCTGGCGGGTGTTTTCCGGACGGCGGAGGCGCGTTTCCCCGAGATGGACCGGAGCCAGCGGTGGGAGGTGCACGATCTGGGCGTGGATATGCTCAGCCAGCCCCTGCCCGAGGGCTCGGTCATCGTGGGCATCCTGGGCGAGATGACATTGTGCCACTACATGCAGTTTGCTTACCAGATGCGGCTGGATGTGCAGTGCGTTCCGGCGGATCGGGAGCCGGATCGCTTCGCCGCGGTGGAGCGGGCGCTGAAGGAAGGGCGGGCCGTGTTCCTCACGCGGCAGCTTCCCGGCGCCGAGCAGCGATATTCGCTGGGCGCGGTGGGGCCGCTCATCCGCGTGTGGCGCAAGGGGGAGGCCACCTGGGATCCCCTGCCCGGGCGGGCCGATCGGCTCATGGCCCAGGGCGTGCGTCTGACCGGCTATCTGGTCGAGATGAAGGTGCTCCGATCGGGACGCCTGGTGCGGCTGACGTTGCACTGGCGCGTGGAGGCGCCTATCGGGGAGCCGTTGAAGGTCTCGGCGCGGCTGGCGACCCCGGCCGATGATAAGGTGGCCATGCGGGACGACGTCCCCGTGCATAATGCCTATCCCGCGACGGCCTGGCTGGCCGGGGAGACAGTCCAGGACGTATACGACATCCGGGTGCCGCCGTCTGTTCCCGCGGGGACGTATGAGGTCTTGGTGATCCTCTACCGGGCATCCGATGGGAGCGAGCTCGGCCGGGCTTCTTTGGGGGAGGTCCGCCTCCCCCCGCCCTGAGTCATGTGGCGGTCTGAATGTCAGCTCTCCGTCGGTCGAGCGTCCGGCTGATTCATATCGTCGGCGCGATGGTATGCTGGGCGAAAGGCGGTGTTCCGTAAGGAAGCCCTGAGAGCGTATACCACGAAGTTACCAAGGCGCTAAGGGAAGTGTCTGAAATGAATTGAGATCTTCAGCAGGCCCTCTACAGAGCGATGAAGCGCTTCTCTCTTGTTTATCTTGGAGGCTTAGTGTCTTGGTGGTTCCTCTTCGCGCTTCTCAGAGATACTCTGGGTGCCGTTGTGAGGAGGCATGGTCAGTGATGCGACGCAATGTTCTGAGATGGATGGGGCTTGTGGCCGTTCTGCTATTGCTGGCCACGGGGCTGACCCAGGCGCAGAGCAAGACGCTCTACTGGGACCGATGGGACGTGGATATCACCGTGTTCATGGACGGCACGTTTCGCGTCGTCGAGCGGCAGACGATCGAGTTCACGAGCGGCGTGTTCACCTTCGGGATCCGGGGCATCGATACCCGCCGGCTGGAGCGCATCTCAGATATAAAGGTGATGGAAGGGGATCAGGTCTTCCGGGAGGATGCCAGTAGGCAGCCCTGGACCTTCACGACGTACATGGAAGGGAATGAACTGAAGATCAAATGGTTCTTCCCGCCCACGTCGGACAGCCGTCATACTTACACGATCGCCTATACCGTGCATGGGGGGCTGCGTTATTACCCCGAGGGCGATCAGATCTGGTGGAAGGCGGTTGTGGCCGATCGTGCGTTCCCTGTGTACAACTCGCGCGTGCTCGTCCAGATCCCGGAGCAGGCCGAGATACAGAACTGGGATGCGTACGGGGTGTCCGCCACGGCGCAGAAGTTGGACGAGCATACGGTCGTGTTCGAGGCCACGGAGAAGATCCCTCCCGGCCGGGAATTTGAGGTGCGCATCCAGTTCACGCCGGGCGTGGTGGCTGGAGAGCCTCAGCCGTGGCAGGCGGAAGCCGACGCCGAGGCGGCCGCACTGGAGCGCCAGGCGGAGTGGGATCGCCGGTGGCGGCCGGTAGCCAACATCTTTATGATCTCCCTGGGATTGCTGCTCCTGTTGGGCGGGCCGGTCTTGCTGTATCTTCTCTGGTACCTCCGCGGCCGTGACGCCCCTGTGAAGCTCCCGGCGGACTATCTCATCGATCCGCCATCCGACCTCCCGCCTGGGGTGGCTGGCACGCTCCTGGATGA
The DNA here is from genome assembly GCA_011176545.1 of Caldilineae bacterium. Classification (GTDB taxonomy): domain Bacteria; phylum Chloroflexota; class Anaerolineae; order DUEN01; family DUEN01; genus DUEN01. Next base: position 28,680 of record DUEN01000023.1, read on the forward strand.
ACGGGCGGACATGGAGGATATCATCGCCACTATCGTGGATCTGGCGCGCCGCGGCGTCATCATCATCGAGGAGGTGCACGAGCCTGGGATGTTGGGCATCGGCTCCCGGACCGATTTCATCTATCGATTGGTGGGGTCCACGGAGGGCCTGCGGCCGTTTGAGGAGACGCTCATTAACGCCATCTTCGGCCGCAGGAAGGAGCGGCGATTATCGGAGTTGAAGAACAGGTTCTATCGGAAGATCCCCGGTATCCAGCGTCAGCTCTATGAGGAGGTGGTGAAAGCTGGCTACTTTAAGGCCAGTCCCGAACGCACGCGGGGGATATATGTGGGATTGGGCATCGCCGGGCTGATCCTGACCGGCGTCCTCGGCGTCTGTTCTCTGGCGGCCCTCTCAACTTACACGGATTTCGCCTACTGCCCATCCGTCGGCTTGGGGGCCATCTTCATAGGGTTGATCGTATTGGCCCGGGCTATGCCGCGAAAGACCCCGGAGGGCTCGGAGGCGGCTGCTCGATGGCGGGCCTTCCGACGCTATTTGGAGAACATCGAGAAATACACGAACCTGGAGGAGGCGAAGGAGATCTTCGAGCGATACTTGCCTTATGCCATCGCCTTTGGCGTAGAGAAGGAATACGTGCGTAAGTTCGCCGCGGTGGGCGCGCCGGCCCCCTCGTGGTACATGCCCTACCCGACGGGGCGGCCATACATCCGACCTGGACACGCGTCAGGTGGGGGGCGAGCCCCTGGCCACGCGTCAGGGGCCCCAGCTTCCGAGGGAGAGGGCGGCATGCCGTCGCTAGAGGGGATGACGACTCAGACCTTCGGCGGCCTGGAGGCCATGACCGACGGGCTATTCACCATGTTGAATTCAGCCTCCTCCACGTTCAGCAGCCGGCCGTCCTCATCGGGAAGCCGGGGCGGGTTCGGCGGAGGCGGCTGGAGCGGTGGCAGCTCCAGCGGAGGCGGTGGCAGCGGCGGCGGCTCAGCAGGGTTCGGATGATCTGGTCACATGACGGAAATCGCTGGAGGAAGATATGGTAGGTGCGGGCCGGATCACGGGCATCATCATCGCGATCGCTGGCATCTTCTTGTGCCTGGCTGCAGGAGCCTTCCTCGCCTCAGGCGTGCTCACGGATCGATTGACGATCTCGGCCGCGCTCCTGGGGGTGGTGATGATCCTACCCGTGGTGCTCATCCTGGTAGGCGTGGGGAGCTATGTGGCCATCCGCGGGAGACAGGAGGCCAGAGAGTTCGCGGAGGTGGAGAAAGAAAAGCAGGTGCTCAACATGGTCCTGACCCAGGGACAGGTGCGTATCTCCGATATCGCGCTGGAGATGAACGTCTCTCGCGATCAGGTGGAGGCGTGGGTACGGGATCTGGTCGGCAAGGGACTCTTCAGCGGCGCGGTGAACTGGAAGGATGGCATCCTGTATTCCCGGGAGGCCAGCCAGCTTAGAGCCGACCAGAGGTGCCCTAATTGTGGCGGGCAGCTTGAACTGGTGGGCAAGGGGGTGATCGAGTGTCCATACTGTGGCGCTCAAGTGTTCCTGTCCACCTGAGCAAGATTCGTCGTCATGCTCCTGCGGGGCACTATGAAGTGATGAAAGTGCACGGGTGGCATGGTCCGTTCTTCGTCTTTCGTCGCATTTTTAGACCAGGTGGTAGCACTGCATTCAACCGTGGAGGGCATGTGGGGCGGGTTTCTTACCCGTCATCTTGTGGCCGGTATGGAAACCGGCCCTGCATATCGTGTTCTTCACCATGCAGATATGGCACTCTGGCAACAACCACGGTTAAGTGTGGAGCTACCGACCAGGTGCCCCCCTGAATTCGGCAGAAGATACCGGGGGAGAGGTGGAGGTTTAAGAGATGGATTTGATGGATCGTATGAAATCACAGATGAGCGCGGTCGAGCGCGCCCTGGCGGGCCTGCCGGGCATCGAGGGATACAAAGAGAAGGAGCTCCGCCGTGAGGCCGACCGTCGGGTACGCGAGACCCTGGCACAGTTACTGGAGGATCAGCGCGCCCGCCTGACTGGGATACAGCTCGACCTGCTGGGGAGCGGCGGCTTGGATTGGATGGACGACCTGGAACGAGCCATCGGTAAGCTGCAGCTCCTCATCGATCGGGTGAGGTCGGCGACCTACGGTTATGCTGGGTTCTTCGATGCGAACAAAGTGCGGGAGGCCGAGCTGGAGGCGTTGATCCAGTTCGATCGCGGGATGATCCAGCGCGTCGATGAGCTACGGGAGAAGATCGACGCGGTTGAGCAGGCGGTGATGGACCAGGAGCACATCGAGACAGCCGTTCGCGATCTGGTTCGTCTGCTCTCCGAGTTGAACCAGCAATGGCGTCATCGCCGTGAGGTCATGCAGAGCGTCGTGATAGGATAATAGAAGGCGTATCCTCAGACCGTGTGGAAGCCCACGCGGGTAAGGGATGCGATAGATGAGAGGGAAGAAAGGAGGCGGTAATATGCCGAGGATCTTTGATGTCATCGAAGCCCCCGATCAGCGAGAGCGTGACATCGTCGTACGCGTGCCCGAGGTCGGCGCCGGGGACTTCCGCATCGGGTCTCAGGTCATCGTGCGGGAGAATCAGACGGCCGTCTTTTACCGGGATGGCAAGGCGCTGGATGTCTTCGGCCCGGGACGCCACACTATCACCACGGCCAACATCCCCTTGCTCATCAACCTGCTGGGACAGGCCTTCGACGGTCGCAGCCCCTTCACGGCCGAGGTCTACTTCGTCAACATGCGGGAGTTCCTAGACATGAAGTGGGGCACGCCAGCGCCCATAGCCCTGCGCGATCCTGATCTGGGGCTGGTGCGCCTGCGCGCCTTCGGCACATACTCGATGCAGGTGAGCGATCCGCAGCTATTCGTGACCAAGATCGTGGGCACCCAGGGGATCTATCAGACCAGCCAGATCGAGGACTTCCTACGTAGCGTCATCGTCTCCAATCTGACCGACCTGCTGGGGGAGACTGGTAAGGGATTGTTCGATCTGCCCGCGTACTTCGATGAGATGGGGGCCGCGGTTAAGGCGAAGATCCAGGACGCCTTTGAACAGTTGGGGCTTACCCTGAAGCAGTTCTACGTAAGCTCCATCAGTCCTACGGAGGAGACGGCGAGAGCGATCGATGAGCGGGCTAGCATGGGGGCCATAGGCAACATGCAAACGTATCTCCAGTTCCAGGCCGCCCGGGCGATGCGCGATGCCGCTGCCGGCGAGGGCGGTGGCGGCATGGCTGGCGCCGGGATGGGATTGGGCGCGGGCGTCGGCCTGGGAGCCGCCATGGCGCAGGCCATCACGCAGGCGCTGAGTCAGCCGACGCGGCAACAGCTGGAGCAACAGGCGCAGCAGGGGGCGCCAAGCAGCGTGCCGGAGGTGATGACCCCGGCCGAGGCCGCCGCCTACCTGCGCGTGTCCGAGGAGGACGTCATAGCTCTGATCGAGAGTGGGGAGCTTAAAGCCCGCCGCATCGGGAACCAGATCCGTATCAGCAAGGCCGTCATCGATGAGTTCCTCAAAGGATAAAGGGTACGCTCATATAGGCAGCACAATTCTCTCGTAGGGGCGCACGGCCGTGCGCCCCATAAGGGCGAGGCATGCCTCGCCTCTACTTTCCAGGGGCAGAACCCCGGCTTCTCGAAGAAGCCGGGGTTTTGATTACTTGCGCCATCGCCCTGGTCTGGTATTATAGAGATGATACCGATAACGGGCTCCGTTGGAACGCTGATGGGAGAGGGAGGCTGATGGTCACTGCGATTTCTCTATTGACCGTGGAACGGGATAAGGTGAACGACGTCGCGGAGCAGCTCGCGGACATGAAAGGGGTCAGTGAGGTGTATTCCGTCGCGGGCCGGTATGACCTGGCCGTGATCATCCGGGTCAAGGATAACGATGACCTGGCCGAGCTGGTGACCGAGCACATCCGGAGTGTGCCGGGGATCATCAAGTCGGAGACATTGATCGCGTTTCGCGTGTACTCTCGTCACGACCTGGAAAGTATGTTTGCCATCGGAATGGAGTAAAGGCGGGACGAAGTGGCGTCCCGTTGGATCAACAGGTTATCCCGAACAACTTCCCCGGAGGTGAATGCTGATGGACGAGCGTCTACGTTTCATCTTCGCCCGACGCAGCATCCGTGAGTTCACCTCGGAGCCGGTGAGCGACGAGGACGTGCAGGCGCTCCTGGAGGCCGCGATGGCAGCTCCGTCGGCCCGAAACGAGAAGCCGTGGCATTTCATCGTCGTGCGCGATCCCGAGACGATCGCGCAGTTGGCGAAGACGCATCGATTCGCGAGCCCGGTGGGCCGCGCGCCGCTATGTATCGCCGTGTGCGGCGATCCATCCGAGTCGGAGTACTGGGTGCAGGACACCAGCGCGGCGACCGAGAACATCCTGTTGGCCGCCGCAGCGTTGGGTTTGGGGACGGTATGGATCGGCGTGCATCCGAAGCCGGAGCGTGAGGCGCACGTGCGCCAGGTCTTAGGCATCCCGGAGGGGATCACGCCTTTGAACCTGATAGCGGTCGGCCATCCTGCAGAGGAGAAGCCGCCGCGTACCCAGTTCGACGCCTCCCGTGTCCATTATGAGAGGTTCTGATCCGCCTCATCGCGAAGCGTATGTTGAGAGATAGCACGGCGTTACCCAATCTTCAGGTGTTACCTACGGCTAATCTGGTCTTGCATGAGCATGGTGACCCGCGCCGCGTCGCCCGGCTGTGCGAGCGGCTTCGGGAGGAGGGGAAGCTGAAGAATCCTCCCATCGTCGCTCCCATCCCGGGGAGCGAGCGCTTCGTGGTGCTGGATGGGGCCAATCGCACGCTGGCCTTGCAGAAGCTGGGCATTCCACACGTCGTCGCCCAGGTGGTGAGCTATGACGACCCGGGCGTGGAGCTGCATACATGGTATCATGTGGTCACCGGGATGTCCCGCAAGGAGTTCATGGCCGCGTTGGAAGAGGTGACCGGGCTGCGGTTGATCCCCTGCACACTCCAGGAGGCTCGCGCCGCCCTGGCGGTGGGCGACGCGGCGGCTTATATCGTCTTCGAGGACGCCGTTTACCGCGTCGGCGACGGGGATCGTGATCGCCTGGCCGATATCCGGCTGCTGAACGATCTGGTCGCCGCGTATCAGGGACGGGCCCAGATCTTTCGAGCTTCCAATGACGTGTATGAGAAGCAGGCTCCCTACTACCCGGACATCACCGCATTGGTCGTCTTCCCTCGCTACCGCCCGGCAGACATTATCGCCCTCGCCCGTGAGGGTGCTAAGGTGCCAAGCGGTATCACGCGTCACATCATCCCCAATCGGGCACTACGTATCAACATACCCCTCTCGGTGCTGGAAGCGGATTGGCCACTGGAACAGAAGCAGGCCTGGCTGCATGATTGGTTGATGGAGCGGATGGCCGCTAATGCCATTCGGTATTATAGTGAGCCTACTTTCCTCTTCGATGAATGAACTCATGGAGAGGCCAGGAGACGATCGGCCCAGGGGACCGAGGCCATCCAGGACGAGATCGCGCCTGAGTGGTGGGCACACGCTGGCTGAAGAGGCAAGGCCAGAGTCTCTAGATGGTGTGTTCCTGACCACGGCCGGCTCGAGCCGAGGGATGCTCAGATGTGGATTAAGATGCGGCGGCCTGGCCTGCGCAAGGGGTGGTACGGGCTTCAGAGGTCACGATGGGAACGGATACGCTTAGTTTCGTCCTCCCGCGCTTACTGGCCGTGGCGGCGTTGATCGCCGCCAACGGCTTCTTCGTGATGGTCGAGTTCGCCCTGGTGACCTCCCGCCGCGCGCGCATCGACCATTTGGTAGCCCGGGGCCAGCGAAGCGCCCGGCTGGTACAGCACATGATGGATCACACCGATGCTTACATCGCGGCCGCGCAGCTAGGCATCACCATGGCCTCCCTGGCGCTGGGGTGGGTTGGGGACATCACTATCGCGACGTTGATCGAACCACCTCTGGAGGCCCTCATCGGGAGATGGAGCGAGGCGGCTACCATCACCATCGGCACGGCCATCTCCTTCACGTTGGTGACCTCGTTACATATCGTGCTGGGGGAGCAGGCGCCTAAGATCCTGGCGATCCGATATCCTGAGCAGACAGCCCTATGGGTGGCCCCACCGCTGATGGCCTTCTATCGGATCTTCTGGCCCTTCATCTGGATCCTGGATCAATCGACGGCGCTCGTCCTCCGGCTCTTCGGCGTGAGGGGCGTCACGTCCCAGCACGGCGTGTATACCGTGGAAGAGCTAAAGTTCCTGGTCAAGGAGTCGCAGGAGAGGGGCCTCCTCGGTGAGGAAGAGGAGGAGATGCTGGTTCGCGTGTTCGAGTTCAACGATCGCTACGTGCGAGAGGTTATGATCCCGCGCACAGAGATCATCGCCATCGAACGTTCTGCCACGCTGGACGAGCTCCTCTCCCTCTTCGCCCATTATCAGCATTCCCGGTTCCCGGTCTACGAGGGGGACCTCGATCATATCGTTGGGGTGGTATCCATCAAGGATGTATTGACGCTCCTGTCCCAGCGCGATGTCCCGCGCTCCAAGTCGATCGAGGCTTTGGGGTTGATTCGGCCGGTGTTGACCGTGCCGGAGAGTCGCCGGGTGGGCGATCTCTTCCAGGAGATGCGCCGGTCTCGGACGCAGATGGCCGTCGTGATCGACGAATTCGGGGGCACGGCAGGGCTGATCACCCTCGAGGGGTTGGCGGAGGAGATTATCGGCCGCATGAGCGACGAGTGGGTGGAGGAGGAGCCGGAGGTCGAGGCCATCGATAAGGACACGTTCGAAGTGGATGCCATGTTGCGGATCGATGAGGTCAACGCCGAGCTAGGGCTTCGACTACCGGAGTCGCCAGATTACGAGACGCTGGCAGGGTTCCTCCTTTACCAGTTACGTCACATCCCGAGGGAGGGGGAAACGACGCGGTGGCGGGACCTGCACTTCACGATCACGGAGATGAAGGGACCTAAGATCGAGCGCGTGCGTATCACGCGCTCGACGACCAGACAAGTCGAGGCTGCTCTATCAACTCAGGAATAAGGGGGTTCCTGTGGCGAAGATCATCAGGATAGAGGACATCGCACAACATGTCGGTGAGGAGGTGGTTCTCCGCGGTTGGTTGTATCGCAAGACCGATAAAGGACGGTTGCAGTTCCTCCAGGTGCGGGATGGCACCGGCATCGCCCAGGCGGTGGTCTTTAAGAAGAACGTGAGCCCAGAGGCGTTTCAGAACGCCCGTAAGCTGACGCAGGAGTCTTCCCTCATCGTCACGGGCACCGTGCGTCAGGACGAACGGGCGCCCGGCGTCCCTGGGGGATATGAGCTGGATGTACAGGATCTCGAGGTGATCCAATTCGCTCAGGATTACCCGATCGCTCCCAAGGAGCACGGCATCGAGTTCTTGATGGACCATCGGCATCTATGGATCCGCTCCAGCCGCCAGTGGGCGATCCTGCGCATCCGGGCGGAGATCATCAAGGCCATCCGCAATTGGCTGGATGATCATGGGTTCCTGCTGGTGGATACCCCGATCCTCACACCATCGGCGGTGGAGGGCACCAGCACGCTGTTCCCCACGGACTATCATGGCCTCCCGGCCTATCTGACGCAATCGGGGCAGCTTTATAACGAGGCGAACATCTTCGCCTTTGGGCGGGTGTATTGCTTCGGGCCGACGTTTCGGGCTGAGAAGTCGAAGACCCGGCGCCACCTGCAGGAGTTCTGGATGGTGGAGCCGGAGATCGCCTTCTGTCAACTCGATGAGCTGATGGAGATCGAGGAGCAGCTCATCAGCGACGTGGTGCAAACGGTGCTGCGTAACCGCGCGAACGAGTTGAAGGTCCTCCAGCGTGACCTGACCTCGCTGGAAAGGGTGCAGCCGCCGTTCCCGCGCATCTCCTATGACGAGGCCGTGGAGATGATCAACAAGGCCGCGGCCGAGGGCCAGACGGTTCCCCCAAATGACGAGCCGGTGCCGCCGATGACGTGGGGGGATGACTTCGGCGCTCCCCATGAGACCTTCATCGCCATGCAGTTCGATCGGCCCGTGTTCGTGCACCACTATCCCACGGAGGCGAAGGCCTTCTACATGGAGCCGGAGCCAGACCGCCCGGAGGTGTGTCGCAGCGTCGATCTGCTGGCCCCCGAGGGATACGGGGAGATCACCGGGGGTTCCGAGCGCATCAGCGATCCTGAGAAGCTGATCGAGGCCATCGAGAGGCATGGGCTCCCCAAGGATGTCTACGAGTGGTACATCGATCTGCGGAAGTATGGCTCTGTGCCGCATTCCGGGTTCGGGCTAGGCATCGAGCGTATGGTGGCGTGGATCTGTGGCATTGAGCATGTGCGAGAGACCATCGCCTACCCGCGCACGCTGAACCGCCTCTATCCGTGATGCCCGACCTGGGAGGGAGGGGCTGTGAGGGGGGCCGACCGATGGCGAAGGGAAGCTGAGGCGTGTATCTGGCTTACCCTGTCGTCTTCCTGACGGCGTTAGCTCTGGCGGCGGTGTGTTCTCCCCTGGCCGATCGGCTGGGCTACCGTTGGGGGATCGTGGATCGGCCGGGGGGCCGCCGCCAACATCATGGTGAGGTCTCCCGCCTGGGGGGCATCGCGCTGTACGTCGCCTTCATCGGCGCACTCGCGCTCTCCGCCTTCTTGCCCGAGACGTGGTTGCCACCGCGGCTCGACCCCAAGGAACTCACCCGCCTCACCGGGCTTATCCTGGGCGTGAGCTTCGTCTTCCTCGCCGGGCTGGTGGACGACCGCTATGAGCTAGGTCCCGTACCCCAACTGGCGATCCAGTTGATGGCCAGCCTCATCGCCATCGCCTTTATCATCCACATCAAGCACGTGAACAACCCCTTCACTAACCAGCTCCTCTTCGGCCCTCAAGGGCTCCCCTCTCCTCTGGTCTGGGTGGTCACTATCTTCTGGTTCATGGGGATGATGACCACCGTGAACTGGCTGGATGGGCTGGATGGGCTGGCCGCCGGCGTCGCCGCCATCCTATGCGCGTTGCTGGCACTGCACATGTATCGCGAAGGCCAGTATAGCGTCGTCATCCAGCCGCTGGCCTTGCTGGGGGCGACGTTGGGATTCCTACCTTTCAACTTCCATCCCGCGCGCGTCTTCATGGGGAGCGCGGGGGCCTACATGCTGGGGTTCGCTATGGCCGCTTTGGGCATCATCGGCGGCGCGAAGGTAGCGACGGTTCTGCTCGTCATGGGATTGCCCATCATGGATGTCGCTTGGCTGATCTGGCGTCGCTGGCGTCGCGGTCAGGCTCCTACCCGGGAGGGTCGGGATCACCTTCACTTTCGCCTGCTGGATAAGGGGCTGACGCAGCGGACGATCGTCCTCGGCTATTACGCCTTCTCCGCGGGGTTTGGGGTGCTGGCCCTCGTCCTGGGACCGCGCATCTACAAAGTGATCGCCCTGGCGCTGTTGGGCATCCTCGGCGGGGGAGTGCTGTGGTGGGCGAACCGGGAGAGCCCCGCTCCCTGAGAACATGATCGACAATTCACCACAAAGGCACCAAGGCGCTAAGGAGAGGGGGATTGAAAACGCTTCAGATCTCTCCTCACTAGTTCCATAAGTCCCCCACGGAAGAGGAGGGCTTCTCTATTCGCTCAAATTGGAATAGACAACACCCGCTTCCTTAAAGGCGTGTTTTGTAGGGGCGACCGGTCGGTCGTCCCTACAGAGTCTATTGGTGCGTCGCACCATCAGGAGCGTTCCTACTCTGGCTGGGGGACGACTCGCCATCTCCCGTCCGTCTCGACGAGGCGTCCGACGTCGATGCGCGGGTCGTGTTGGAAGATGAGCCTGGCCTGATGGCGCGTCGCCCAGGCGATGATCTGCTTCTTCGTCTGGATACTCGTCAGCGGGTCGATGTCGTAGGCGGGCACCCAGGCCAGCCGTTCCATATGAACGGCCCAGGGGATCGCGTCGGCCAGGAAGATGGCGGCCTCCCCCTCGCTCTCGATCACCACGCATTGGTGCGATCGGGTATGCCCCGGGGCGATCCACGTGCGCACCTCGTCGGTGACCCACACGTCCCCGTCGATGACGTGAAGCTGCCCCGCATCGGCGATGGGCTGAAAGTTCTCCGCAAAGTACGTGCCGCGCGTGCGCTCGTTGGGGAATGACGCGTCGGCCAGCTCCAGCCGTTGTACCCAGTAGGTTGCGTTGGGGAAACTCGGCTGGGCCCGCGCGTCCAATCCGTCGCTTTGCCGGGTATTGCCGCCGCAGTGGTCCGCGTGCAGATGCGTATTGAGGACGATGTCGATGTCCTCCGGCTTGAAGCCCGCCTCGGCCAGGGATCGCAACAGGCGGTCACGATCGTCAGGGGGAAGCCCCAGGATCTCGCGCACCCGAGGCGTCATCTTGTCCCCGTATCCCGTGTCGATCAGGATACGCTTCCCTTGGGATTCGATGAGGAGGCAGCGTAACACGATGGGGACGCGGTTCTCTTCGTCAGCTGAGGTGACCCGGCTCCATAGCCGCTTGGGGACTAGGCCGAACAGTCCCCCAGCGTCCATCCAAATCTGCCCGTCGTCGATGATATGAACGATGGCTCGTCCGATCTCCAATCGTCGGTGGCTCAACGAGGTCCCTCGAACAAGGTGGGCTATCCCTTCCGAAGTCTCCGAGCGCTCGCCCGGATCTGCGTCAGCGCCTGGACCGCGGCTTCTCCCACGATCCCCTCGCCCGCGTCCGCGTCGTCCTCCTGACGTTGGACCAGGGCATTCCGCGCCTGGTTTAGGAGCTCTCGATCGGCCGGATCGGCGCGAGACAACGTCTGGGCGGCGCGGCCTAATCCCTGGCAGGCATACCACCGGATCTGAGGATCGGGATCGTCCAGCGCCGCGAGCAATCCCGTGACGGCGGTGACATCCCATCCCAACTGCCCCAGAGCCCAGGCCGCGCTGCGGCGGACCTGCGTCTCCTCATCCTGGCGGGACAGGCACTGCTGGAGCATCTCCGCCGCCTCCGGAGCGCCGATCATCCCCAGCGCACGGGCGATGGCCCAGCGCACACCCGGCGAGGGCTCGCTCTCCATGTAAGCGACGAGATACTCCACCGCCTCGGGACGCCTGAGCCGGCCCAGGGAGAGCGCCGCCGCTACGCGCACGCCGGCGTCGTCATCCGACAACGCGTCCACCAGCAGAGGAAGGGCCTCCTCCCAAGTCGTCTCCCCCAGAGCCTCGGCGGCCGCGGCCCGGCGCAGAGGGAGCTCATCCTTCAGCGCGCTCTGGATGCCGCGCAGGGCCTCCTCCCGGGGGAGGGTGACCAGGGATCGGCCGGCCTGCCAGCGCACGAAGGGTACGGGATCGCCGAGGGCCTGCACCAGCGCATCTACCGCGCGTTCGGGCGCGTCGGTGAGCTGAAGGGCCAGGGCGGCCTCCCATCGGCGCCGAGGTTGAGGGTCAGCGAGCGCGCTGAAGGGATCTCCATCGAAGGAAGGCTTCGGGGGTTCCTGTTTCCGACGTAGGCGACGTAAGCGACTGATCCATCCCATGTTGGCGCTCCTTGAGGTGGCGCGAGCTAAGCCGATCGATAGTATAGCACAAGCGACGTGGGTGCCAAAGCGCTGGCCCCGCGGGCGTCAACGTTGGCGTCCATTTGTGGCTTGGGCGGGGCTGTGCTATAATTTTTCCAACTGGCGCTTGTGCGCACTCAGGAGGTGAAAGTTGATGCCCAATCTCGGTCCCTTTGAGTTGATCATCATCCTGGTGATCATCATCATCATCTTCGGCGTCGGCCGTCTGCCGGAGGTCGGCGGCGCGCTGGGGAAGGGTATCCGCGAGTTCCGTAAGGCTACCCGAGAGGGAGAGGAAGCCAAGAGGGAACTGGAGGAGATGGCCAAGGAGGATGCCGAGGCCGCGAAGGCGGAGAAGGCTGAGGAGGCATAAAGCGCTGAAGTTGGCCTCGGTCAAGGCCGGGAACGAAAAACCCATAGGCATATCCGCGCGGGATGAGAGCCCTGGGGAGGATCTCCAGGGCTTTGTCATTTTAGCCGGGTAGCTCGAATAGGGCCAGTACGGGGTAGTGGTCGGAGGCCACGTCCGCTGGCGGGGCGTCCCAGCGTCGGCACCAGCGCAACGCGGGGGCCAGCGATGGGGAGGCGAAGATGTAATCGATGCGCACGCGTGGCTCCGTCGTCGGACAGCTCAGCCCCTCTCCTTCCCCGGCTTGGGAGAAGCAATCCACATAGCCCATTTGCAACAGGCGCGGTATGACCCTCGGCTTCTCCAGCTTATAACCTTCCGCGGCAGCTGTGGCCACCGCGGCCTTCCACATCTCAGGCTCAGGATAGTCCGCCGATGACAACGTGTTGAAGTCCCCCATGAGCAGGTGAGGGCGTTCTCTGTCTCGCCATGTCCATTGCAACAGTGATTGGAGTTGTCTCCAGCGCGCGTCCTCTCGTGTCTGATCCAGGTGGGTGATGTACGCCGTGAGGAGGGTGCCCGTTGGGAGCGCGATATGTACCTCGAGCAGGCCGCGCTGCTCCCGACCCGGCACCGGGACCAGCCGATGGGCCGCGTACGCCTGGATCGGCCAGCGGCTGAGGCAGGCGTTCCCGTAGCCTGTGGGTGCACGTTCATCTCCCCAGGAGGCCGTCGTCGCCTGGCCGAACACGGCCTCCATCCTCAACATCTCGGCCATGGCGTCCAGCGCGGGGCGATCCAACCCGGGGACCGGCGCGGGATGATATACCTCATTGAGCGCGATCACGTCCGCCTCGGCGGCCCGGATGACTTCCGCGGTCCGAGAGACATCGATCCGGCCGTCGATGCCCTCCCAATGGTGGATGTTGTATGTCAACACGCGCAGTTTCATGATGAGCCGGCCCTCTGATAAGCCATCTCCCCGGATTTTAATATGTGATCCTGAGCGCGTCAATGAAAAACGCTCATATTCATGTCGGCTTCACGACCGGGGTACAACCCTATGTCGGGCAACGCGCCGCCGTGCCCCTACAAGGGTTGGCGCTCCTATGAGCGATGAAAAAGGCGGGGACAGGATTCAGCCCTGTCCCCGCCTTGGCTTACGAGATGCCCGACTAGGGCGCGGCAGGCGGATCCGAGATCACAGTAACGGCGTCGTTGAGACGGCTGGTGATGTACACGCGGTTGCGTACGGTGTCCACCGCGATGCCCTCCTCCGACCCGCGAGGCAGGGAGATCGTGGTGATCAGGCTGTTGTCGATGGTGTTGTATACCTTCACCTTATCGCCACACACCACGAACAGGTGCCGGGTGTTCGGGTTATAGCCCACCACGAAGGGCTCCTCGCCGACATCGATCTTCCCCACGATCTCGTTCGTATCTGTGTTGATGATGGTCACCGTGCGGTTCTCTTCGCGGTTGGCGACGTAGAGCAGATGGTTCACCGGATCATAGGCTAAGCCGTATGGGAGCGGCACGTCCGGTCGCGTGTTGTATACGCCGCCATCGAGCAGATAGTGGACCTCATTGGATCCGTACGCTGTGAGATAGACGAAGCCCCTCTCCTCGTCGGCGGCCACCATGGAGGGATATCGGCCCGCTGGCTTGATCGTGGATACGACAATGTTGTTGACGGGATCGATGATGGAGACGCTGTCGCTGCCGAAGTTGGCCACGTAGAGGCGGTTACCCAGGTCGGTGATTCCGTCCGGGTGGTTGCCCACCGGGATGACGTCGATTAGAGTGCCGGCCGTCGGATCGACGACGGCGACGTTATGCGTATCCCGGTTAGCCACGTAGACGCGATCCATGCTGGGCAGATAGGCCACGCCGTTTGGCCCTCTCACCTCCGGCCCGAGATCGATCGTTTTCTGGATGGTGAGGGTGTCCCCGTCGATCACCGTCAGGTGATGCCCGCTGCTGAGGGGGCCGTGATGGCCGACGAAGATCCGATTGCGCGCCATGTCCACGTCCACGCCATGAGGATAGGAATCGGGCGGCAGGAAGACGATGGCCAGCACGGAGATGGTGGGCGTCGGAGTGGGCCATGGGGCGGCGAAGTTGCGCATAAGGAGAGGCATGTAGGCCATCCGCGCCCCAGGCGTCGCGGTCGGCGTGGAAGTGGGCGTGGGAGTGGGAGTCGCGCCCACCGTGGTCGTCGGTGTAGGTGTGGGGCTCGGCGTGCTGGTGGGAGTTTGCGTCGGAGTGGGCGTCGGCGTGACGACGGGCGTGCTGGTCGCCGTGGGCGACGGGGTTGGCGTGGGCACTTCCGCGAAGCACACCTCCAACGAGACATCATCGATGAACATGGCGGTGACGCCGTCGCGGCTGTCGTTGTAAGTGCCGAAGTCGATGATGATCTGCTGGCCGCGATAGGCCGTCAGATCATATTCAGCGTATAGCCACTCCTGGGCGTTCGACTTCTCACGCAGGAGCCAGTGAAAGGATCCGTTTTGTCGGATGATCAGCACGAATTGTAGATCGATGGAGTCTGGCCCGAAGGGGATCCGGCCATCGACCAGCCGTTGAGGCAAGGCCGACTCAGGGATCTGTTGCGTCATTCCGGTGGTGAGCTCTCCGCTCTGCGGATATCGCCAGAATCGCAGCTTGACGGAGGTCGCCTCCTCGGGGATAGTAACCTTCTGCCATGCCTCTGAATAGCTAGACTTCGGAGTGCCTTCCACGATCCCCGTGCGAATGCTGCGCTGCCCTTGGTGTGCCTGGATCGTGGAGTAGCCTGGTAACCATGCTCCCTGGAAGCGCCAACCGAAGTCATACTCGGCGCCGCCATTCTGGAAGTACTCTCGACAGATGTCCCGATTTCGCCAGATGCCCGCGTCGCTGGCTAGGTATACTGTGTCGAAGCCGAGGGTGGCCAGCAGATCGTGGGCGGCCGCATCGTTGGGCGGATCCGGCATGGGAGCCCACGTCTGTCCCCCGTCCACGGAGCGATATACCCGACGGCGGCCCATGAAGTTCGTCCCCATGTCGGCGACGTACACGGTCTGGTCCTCCGCGTAGTTGGGCGAGAAGGCCACAGGGCCGGGGAAGGGCGCATAATATCCGGGGAGGCCCAACCCCGTATAGGTCCAGGTGTTGCCGCCATCGGTGGAGAGGAAGACGCCGCTCTCCGGCACGACGCCCGAGGCCTCGATCTCACGGTAGGTGACGATGACCGTATGGTCGTTCTTGTAATTGGGAGAGACGGCCACGCCGTAATTTGGCCCATGGCTGCCGGTCAACGCGGTCCAGGTCTGGCCACCGTCCGTAGAGCGATATAAGGGGCCGAAGCCGGCCAGGAAGATGGTCCGATCGTTCGCGAAGTTGGGCGAGATGGCGAAGTCAAAGGCGATGAAGGAGGGCTGAATACCCGTGTTGCTCAACGTCCAGGTATCACCTCGATCCGTGGACCGGTAGACATGTCCCTGGTCATCCGCCGCGAAGAGCGTGCCATCAGCGACGAAATTGGGCGAGATGGCCAGCACCTCATAGGAGGGAGCGTTGGTTAACTGAACCCAGTGCTCGCCCGCGTCGGTGGAGCGGTAAAGCTCATCCCCGGTGCCGGAGAAGAGAGTGGGATCGTCCGGATAACCCGGGCTGACGAGCACCCATCTGGCATCAGGGAGCTCCTGGATTCGCGTCCAACTGTTCCCATGGTCGGTAGATCGATAGATCCCGGTGCTGGTGGCCGCGAAGAGCGTGCCGTCCGTCTCATAATTCGGGCTGGCCGCCAGCCGCCAGGCGGCCCCGGGAGGACCGCCATCCATCCACTCGTCAGCAGGGATCGTTTTGGCCCCAACGTTGGCACCGATGGCTAACGAGAGCAGACATATCATCCCAAGGATCACACGTAGACGTTTCATTATACCTCCTTCAACCGGTATGAGAAGGGATGATCGCGGGGATGCCCACATCCCGGATCTCGCTCGCGCCAGTGTGAATAAAAGCAGGGTATGCCGGGGGGAGGAGGTGGCTCATGCGGTCATTTATCAGAGAACAGAGGCGCATGTCGAGGTCTCCGTGGGGATATAATAGCACCCCGCTTCGGCGGGATAGAAAAAGCCCGCCTTACGCGTTCCGTGCTTGATTGTCCGATCGACAGCTCGACATAGCCTCGCAGAGGAACCCCCACCGCAGCGGTTTCCCCAAGGACTTGGAGAAACCCTCCCAAAGAAAATCTACCACACAGTGAGGCAAAAGTCAATATGCAATATTGGATGAATTTGCTCCGCGGAGGGGGAACGAGGAAATGAAAGGGGCGCGAAACTCACTCGCGCCCCTCGCTTGAAATAAGGGTGGGAGGGGAAGGCTTAACGACGGCGATGCTACGACGCAACCGCTGGAATGAAGGTCTTATTGGGCAGGCTCAGCTCCCTGGCCGGGTAGATGTCCGAGAGGTTCCCAGCGCGATCACGGAAGCGAGCGTAGACCTCCAGCGGTTGGTTGGCACCGACGTCTCCACCCAGCGACAACGTCACGGTAGAAGCGTATGGCTGCCATGTCGCATCGCGTAACTGCGGATCGGTACCTACCTGCATCTCTGACACACCGCTTATCCTGTCGTGGGCTATCGTGAGCAACCTCAGTCGACCGGGCTCCCGCTCCCGGATGATCACCTCCCCGATCGGAGGTGAGAGATCCACGATGATCGTGTCCGAGAAGATAGGAGATTCCCACCCGTCCGCCGTTTTGATCTGGGCGTAGACGGTGACGCGTCCCTCCGTGCCCTCAGGGACCGTGATCTGGATCTCCTGCGTGTAAGGCTGCCAAGATGCGTCGGACAGATCTGACTTTAAGGAGACCCTCATGTCGGCAGTATCAGACGGCGCGTCGATACGGAGATTGAGCCTCCTACTGTTGGTGTACTGCGCGCCGTCATTGATCGTCAATCCATACGTAGAAGGATCAGGCACCGGTAGCACCTCGATAGAGTCGCTGCTCTCGACGGTGATCCCTATGGCATCCTTTAAGCGTACGTAGACCGTCCGGGTCCCCGTGCCGGGGAGCAACGTCCACGAGAGCGTACTGCGATACGGTTGCCACCGGGCGTCGCGGAAATCCGGATAGTTCGAGACCTTCATCTCGCGTGCCCATCCTTCGCCGTAGATGTACAGCTCAACCTGATGGGATCGGGTACTGTAGGCATCCAGGTTGATGATCACCGGAAAGGCCCCGACGCGGGTGCCAAAGTCCTGGACCCAGTAGTGATAATAGGGGCCTCCGATGCTCCCATCCCACAGCCGGACGTTGGCCTGATCATTAGGATCATAAGCGTATCCCACGCCTATCTCCTTGAGGTTGGGATGCAGGATATTGGCCCTGTGGGCTGGGCTATTCAGCCATGCCTGCACCACATCTTCCGGCTGGGCGAAACCCGCGGCGATGTTCTCCGCGGCGTAGAGCCAGTTCGGGTAGTTGACCCGATTGATGCGATCCGCCAGTGATGATCCGTCCGAGCCAGTATGGCTGAAGAAGTCATGCTCCGCCATGTCCTGCGCGTGTTGGCGGGCCGCCGTGCGCAGCGCCTCGTGCAGCTTCAGCGGAGGTAGGCCCGCCTCGGTGCGAGCCTGGTTAGTAAGGACGATGACTTCGTGCTCTAGGAGCAGGGGATCCCTCGTGCCACTGACGGTCGTCGATGGCCGAAGGGTTGTAACGGGATGAAAATCGCTCTGCCCAGTGATATCCCGGCTGCCGATGACGGGAGAAGCCGGCACAGAGGGAGGCTGTTCCCCTGTCGTCTGTGTACCTCCCCATACAAGCATCCATATAAGGACCAGAAGGGTGGCCTGCTTGATCGCGTGTCCTATCACTGTTGTCTCTTCCCCCTAACCTAGAATTAGCTGCTCATCTCATGAGCATGGTTTTCTGGGCGTGTCTGAGAGATACCGACTGAGTCATTGCTGGGCCTAAAGGCCTAGAGAGCTCCGTCTTCTGTGGTAGGGGCATGATGATCATGTCCCTCCGCGAGCACACGCTCCGCCCGTGGTGGATTTTCTGGCACGCCCTTTCGTGAGAAGTGCCTGGCGACATCCCACCACGTTATTAGCGCAAGTGTTCCAAGTCTAGTCTAAGGCGATAAAGGGAAATGGACAATGGTACCTGGGTGTGTCTGGGGCTTTGCGTTTTGTTAACATTTTTGGATGGACGATCATCGGAGAGCCCCACCTTGTCGTGGAGTCCCTGAGTGGGGTATAATGCCGCCCGCTGTGAGCCAGTGGCGAAGGGGGAGATATATGTTGACGATTGATGGGGCCCACGGAGAGGGGGGCGGCCAGATCTTGCGCACCGCGCTTAGCCTGGCGGCCGTGTTGCAAAGGCCCGTTCGTATCGAGCGCATCCGCGCGGAGCGCCCTAAGCCGGGGCTACGTCCGCAACATCTCACCGCGGTGCGGGCCATCGCCGCCATATGCGGCGCCACCCTCGCCGGCGATCAGGTCGGCTCAAGCGAGTTGATCTTCACTCCGGGACATGTCCCTCGTCCGGGGGATTATACCTTCGATGTGAGCCAGACTGCGGGGACCGGCTCGGCTGGGGCGGTCAGCCTGATCCTGCAGACGGTGTTGATCCCCCTGGCCCTCGCCGAGGGGCCTTCGCGCCTCGTGCTGCGAGGGGGCACCCATGTCCCCTGGAGCCCGCCATTTCATTACCTGGCACACGTCTACCTACCCTCGTTGGCGAGGATGGGAGTCACCGTAGAGATGCGGTTAGAGCGCTGGGGATGGTATCCCCGTGGCGGCGGGGAGGTCGTCGTCCACCTTCCCGGCCATGCTCGATTGTGTCCCTGGGAATTCACCCGGCGTGGCGAGCTATGTCGCGTGTGGGGCATCTCGGCGGCATCTCGCCTCCCGGCCCATGTACGTCAGCGGCAGGCTCAGCAGGCTCGTGCCCGCCTCCGTGATGCTGGGGTTACCGTCGAGATGAGCGAGATCGATGCGCCCTCCGTGGGGCCTGGCACTTGCGTCTTCCTCTGCGCTGAACACGAGGAGATCGCGGCAGGGTTCGCCGCCTATGGCCGGCGTGGGCTTCCCGCTGAACAGGTGGCGGATGCCGCCGTTGACGCGTTCCTGGCGTATGAGTCCAGGGAAGGCGCAGCGGATCCCTACCTCGCAGACCAATTGGTGTTGCCGCTCGCCCTGGTCGGCGGCGCGTTGACCACGACGGAGGTCACCCGGCATCTGGTCACTAATATCTGGGTCGCTGAACAGTTTTTGGGGCCTCGATTTACGTTGGAAGGGCAGGAGGGAACAGAGGGATTGCTTCGATGTTCGAGTTGATCTTCTTGGGCACGTCAGCTTCAGCGCCGTCGGTGCGGCGGGGGTTGTCTTCCGCCGTCGTGTTGTACAGACAATATCGCTTTATGATCGACTGCGGTGAGGGGACTCAGCGTCAGCTCCTGCGCAGCGGATTGGGCTTTCGGCGCCTAGATCGCATCCTGCTGACCCACGGTCACTTGGATCATATATTAGGTCTTGGGGGGCTGGCCTCCACCTTCGGCCGGTGGGAGATGATCCAGGAGATGGATCTGTACGGCGGGAAGTGGGCCTTACAGCGGGTGAAGGGGCTGATGGAGGTCGTCTTCGGCCCGGGGGAGATGCCGATCCACATCACCTATCACGAGATCGAGCCCGGCATC
>DUEN01000230.1 GCA_011176545.1 Caldilineae bacterium
GCACAAGGCCAGCTTACATGGATATCCCTTCCGACTCTGAGTATAGCGAGCCCCTCAGCCCGCGTCAAGCGATGGGCGGATACAGAGGCACGACGCCGGCTGCGTCCCATTCGCATCAACTTAACAATACAAGCGAGCCCCTTTATCGCTCAGGAGGAACGGCTTCATGGTCGATTTCGATCGCCTCGCTCGTTTTTATGATTACGAGTATGGCCAACTCGATGCGGATGTCCCCATGTATCTGGGCTTCGCGGACCGCGTGGGCGGCCCCATCTTGGAGTTGGGATGTGGCACGGGCCGCCTGGTGGTCGCGCTGGCGGCCGCGGGATTTCACGTGACCGGCGTGGACGTCTCCCGAGCCATGCTCGATATCGCCCGGCGAAAAGCGCAGGATGCGGGCGTGGCGGACCAGGTGCATCTGGTTCAGGCCAGCATGGAGCACATCGCGCTCCATCAGCCGTTTCACATGGCCCTCTGTGCTTTGAACTCCTTTATGCTCTTGGGAGACCTGGAGGCTCAGCTAAGGGCGCTGCGCTGTTGGCATCGCCACCTGCGGCCGGGGGGATTACTCATCATCGATCTGTTCCCGCCGCATCCCGCGCGGCTGGCGGAGGAGGATGGGCGGCTCATCCTGCAATATGTCTGGGAGGATGTCGAGGAGGGCCTTACGATCCTGAAGCATCATGTCCGCCGGGTGGATTTCGCCGAGCAGAAAGTCTACGTGCATTATCTCTATGACGAGGTGGCCCCTGACGGCACGCTGCGACGGACGGTCGCTCCCTTCGTCATGCGGTATCTCGGCCGCTTCGAGATGGAGCTGTTGTTGGAGAAGGCGGGCTATACGGTCGAGGCGATCTATGGCTCTTGGGAGCTTGATCCCTTCGAGTCCGAATCCGATCGCATGATCTTCGTCGCCCACCGCCGCGGGCGCGAGTGAGGGAACTCGCCTCCTGGATGCGACGTCTGTGGAGTGGAGCATAGGTAGGGGCGAGGCACTGCCTCGCCCCTATCTTAGCGTGCTTTGCGGTTCCTTTCCCACAACGATTTCAAGGAGGGATGCACCATGAGAGGCGCGCGGGTATGGATGACGCTAGGCTTGCTGGCCATGCTTCTGGTCATAGGGAGCCTCCCTCAGGCCCAGGCCGATGAGCACTCGCTCGAGCTGACGGTCTATAACCAGGACCTGGCGCTGGTCAGGGATCCTCGTACGCTGGAGCTGGAGGAGGGGATCAACCAGGTCGCCATCAGCGATGTGGCGGCCCAGATCGATCCGACGAGTGTGCATTTCCGTTCGTTGACCGATCCGGCGGGCACGACCGTGCTGGAACAGAACTTCGAGTACGATGTGGTGGGCTCCAGTCGTCTGCTGGAGAAATACATCGACCAGCCTATCGAGGTGGTCACGGAGGATGGGAGCACGTATACCGGGCGATTGTTGAGTGGCTCCGAGGATATCATCATCCAGGGGGAGGATGGCGGCGTCACCGTGTTACGCCGCGATCAGATCCGCACATTCTCGTTCCCCGCCCTGCCGGAGGGGCTCATCACCCGGCCGACGTTGGTATGGCTGGTGGACGCCCGCACGCCTGGCTCTCATGATGTGGAGATCACATATCTGACGCGCGGCATCTCCTGGCGGGCCAACTACGTGATCTTGCTCTCGCCTGACGAGACGACCATGGACCTGAACGGCTGGGTGACGCTGGACAACCGCAGCGGGGCTACATATAAAGATGCCCGCCTGAAGCTGGTGGCCGGCGATATCCATCGAGTCGAGCCATGGCGGGCTATGCCTAAAGAGGAAGTGAGGATGGCCCGTCCCACCGCGGCCCCGTCGGTTGAGGCGCGTCCCTTCTTTGAGTATCACTTGTATGAGGTGAGGCGGCCCGTCACGATCAAGGACAATCAGACCAAGCAGATCGAGTTCGTCCAGGGCACGGATATCCCGGTTCAAAAGCTGTTCGTATATGATCCTGGTCGGGGGAGCCGTTTCTGGGCGAGCCAGCCGATCATGGATCCAGGCTTCGGCATCTACAGCGATTCGAAGGTCCTGGTCATGATCGAGTTCACCACCGGCCCTGAGTCCAATCTGGACAGCGAGCTGCCGGCTGGCGTCGTGCGGGTGTATAAGGCCGATGTGGATGGTGCGCCCCTGTTGGTAGGTGAGGATACTATCGATCACACGCCCAAGGGGGAGAAGGTTCGGCTTCAGCTAGGGGCCGCCTTTGATGTGGTGGGTGAGCGCCGACAGACTGACTTCGTCAGGCTAGGGGACCGTGCGATCGAGGAGAGCTTCGAGATCACCCTGCGGAATCACAAGGCCGAGGACATCGAGGTGCGAGTCATCGAGCGCCTGCTGCGCTGGTCAGAGTGGGAGATCGTCGAGGCCAGCCCGGCGGAGTATAACAAGCTGGACGCGCACACCATCGAATGGCACGTCAACGTGCCCGCCGACGGCGAGCAGAAAGTGACCTACACAGTGCGCTATCGATGGTAGATATGACAAAAGAGAGGGGCAGCGCATTACGCTGCCCCTCTCTTTTTCTCTCGTCCTATTCGAGCGCCTTGATAAGCGCGTTGGCGAAGGATTCGGCCAGCGCCGGCCCCTGGGCCGTGATGAGCTTCTCATCGACCTCCAGCGGGCGGCCAGTGTAGGAGGCCCCCCCTCGCACGATCCAATCCGCATACTCGTAGGGCGCGGTCACCTTCTTCTTGTTGAGGACGCCCGCCTGAGAGAGAAGGACAGCCGCGTTGCCCGTGGCACCGATGGTCTTGTACTTAACGTCCGACGCCAGTTTGCGCGCCTGCGGATCATCGAAGTAGATGCGAGCTCCCTCACCTCCCAGGAACACCACGGCATCGTACTGATACGTCTTCACCTGATGCAGCCGCACATCCACCGGAATGGAATATCCATTGCTGGATTCCACCTTGCCCGAGGCGATGGAAGCGACGGACACCTTATGCCCCCGATCCTCGCACATACGCTTCAGCGTGAAGAACTCGTTCTCGTCGAAATCCCGGGGGGGCAGCACGACCAGGATCTTCTTGGAAGCCATGGTAGGACCACCTCCCTGACGAGATTGATGGGCTATACTGGATCAGAGGAATGAGCCATCTCTTATTGTACGCAAGGTAGGACGTTTGCCAAACAAGGGAGCGTTACGCTGATGTACGACGATTGCCGATAGCTCTAGGACCGGGTTTTCCCGTGGTGCCCTCCGGGGGTTGGCTGGGGCGGAAGCCATCCAGGAGCCGGATGAAAGGGCGGCCTTCGCCCATAGAAGACGTCATCCAACGCCAGCGCCACCCTGCGAGCCGCCCGAGATCGTCGAATGTACCATCGCACCACTTGGTGGATGAGGGTGTCGGGATGGGAATAGGGACATACCCGCATACAGACGGCGCAGTCCGTCCCCACTGTGACCCAGTAGCGATAACAGGCTACCGGATCGATCTTCCAGCGCATCAGGTCCCCTTCCGACGTTGGGCTCCCCCGAGGGATGGCGCCGCTGGGGCAATTCTCCGCACACTTCTCGCATAGCGCGCAGAAGTCCAGCATGCTGGGATCGGGGCGGCGCCCATCGGGGATCAGCGGCAGGTCGGTCGTGACAACGTTGATGCGCACGCGTGGGCCCAGGTCCGGCGTCATCAACAGCCCCATGCGGCCAAGCTCGCCCAGCCCGGCGTCCCACGCGACCAGGGGTGCGATGACCCGGTAGTTGCCGTCGATGTGTGCCCGGGCCGGATAGCCCAGTGACCGGATGTAGGCGGCCAGTTGGAGTGCCACCCGCGCGGCCTCCAGATACTGATGAGCGGACTCCATCGCCGTGGGAGCCGTGGGGGCCGTGCTCACCATCGTGTGATCCATCTCCACGGTGAACGCGATGGCGTATCGATGGCTGAGGCGGATCGGCTCGCCATAAATTCCCTCGCCACGCCCGATGTGGGTGTAGACATGATAATCTCGCAACTCTGTGATCCCTACATCGCGCGCGCCCCAGTATCTGGCTAACCCCTTGACCAGAGATGTCGCCTCCTCCGCGGTGATGGAGACGCGCTCCTCAGCGACGGGACCATCCACATGAGGACGCATCTCTCCCACGATCTGGAAGCTGGCCCCGACGGCGTGCATCGCCAGAGGTTCGTAAAGCCGGGCGTGCGGGGACAACAACCCGGGTCGGGAGCGCAGTTGCTCATCGATCGCCCGGTTTTCAGGGCGCATGGCGTAGTATGCCTCGTATTCCCGCGTCCCCGGCCGTAGCCGCATCCGGGCGAAGATGATGTCGCGCTCGTCTACGCGGCCCGGAGGCTCCCCCTCTCGCGCGCGAGGGGTCCCATGAGGGGTCAGGGTGATCAGTAAGGCCCCGGTGGGCAGGGCCAGGAAGAATGCCTCCGCGATATGACGCAACGGGGGTGGGACGAGCGTGATCAACACATAGGGCAAAGGCAGGAGCACGGCCAGGATCGCCGCGCGACGGGCAGCCACGCGCTCGCCCTCCCGCCATGAGGCGCCAGCGAAATAGCCCAGTATCACGAAGAGGCCGAGCGCGCCCCCCAACGTCAGGATATCGAGCCAATGGATCATGGGATCACCGATGGGCGTGTGTGATAGCTGATCTCCTGCTTATGAGGCCTTTCCCTGGGCTTCGCGCGCTCTCCGGATCGCGTCCAGATAGGCTTTCTCGGTGTCGCGCACGTGCTCCAGGACCTGCCGGATGCTCCATCCGCCATCTGGAGGCGCCTTATCCAGATCCTCGTCCGTCAACCCCACGATGGCGGCCAGCATCCTTCCCCAGGCGACCTCGGCTTCAGCGAGAATGCGTTGGGGCATCGTGGGTCCCCGCCCTATCGCGTCGCGGGTTCCCGCCACCTGGGTGGCATGCTCCCGCATGTGATCCCCAAAGCGGAGCAACACGCGTCGCACGTCATCCCACCGAGGCATCTCGGTGCGATAGGCGAACTCCTCTTCGGTCATGCTCGTCAGCTCGCTTAAGGTCTGGTCCCGCAGGGCGCGGATCTCAGCCAGCAGGGCGTCTAACTGATCTCGACTCATGATCCTTTTCCCTCCCTTCGCTCTGTGAGGACGTTCCACCATTGACGGCCATCCCGAGCCATGAGCGCGTCCGCCTCATCGGGCCCCCAGCTTCCCGGCTCGTAGATCTTCAGCGGCGGGGCATCCTGATTCTCCCACCACTTCAGCAGCGGGTCGATCACTCCCCACGCCAGCTCGACCTCATCACCGCGAGTGAACAGCGAGGCGTCGCCCTGGATGGCGTCCAGTAGCAGCCGTTCATACGCCTCGGGCAGCGCACAGACATCGAATCGGTCGCTGTAGCTGAAGTCCATCTCCACCGGAGTGACCCGCATACCCGCGCCGGGGACTTTGGTCGCAAAGCGGAGGCGCATCCCTTCATCGGGCTGGATCCGGAGCGACAGGATATTGGGAGGCACGTCGGCGTTCTCAGGAAAGAGAAGATGGGGCACGCGCTTGAATTGCAGCGTGATCTCAGTCACCTTCTTCGCCAGTTGTTTGCCGGACCGTAGATAGAAGGGTACGCCCTGCCAGCGCCAGTTGTCCACGTACAGCTTCAGGGCGGCGTATGTGGGCGTGCGCGAATCCGGGGCCACCCCGGGCTCCTCGCGATAGCCGCGATATTGCCCCCAGACTGTGTCGCCGGGATCGATCGGGCGAACCGCCCGTAGCACCTTGACCTTCTCATCGCGCAGCGCTTTGGCGTCGAAGATCGCCGGTGGCTCGATAGCGGTCAGGGTCAGTAGCTGAAGCATGTGGTTCTGGAACATGTCTCGTAGCACGCCAGCCTGATCGTAATACCCGGCCCTCTGTTCTACCCCTATGCTCTCCGCCATGGTGATCTGCACGTGATCGATATAGTTGCGATTCCATAGCGGCTCGAAGATGGCATTGGCGAACCGGAAGGCCAGGATGTTCTGGACGGTCTCCTTGCCCAGATAGTGATCGATGCGATAGATCTGGTCCTCGTGGAATACAGCGTGGACCTGCGCGTTGAGTTGGCGGGCGCTTTCCAGATCGTGGCCGAATGGCTTCTCGATGACGATGCGGGCCCATCCCGCGTCGTTGTGATTCAGCCCGGCGCGCCCGATCTGTTCGACGATCACGGAGTAGAGCGTGGGGGGCGTCGCCAGGTAGAAGAGATGATGGCTTTTCGCCTTCGCGTCGATCCGCGCCAAGTGCTCCGCCAGGCGGCGATACGTCTCCGGATCATCGTACTGGCCGCGAAGATAGGTGATGTGCCGGGCGAAGCGGGGCCATAGCTCGCATACGCTTGGGTTCAATCGAGCGTACTCGACCACTCCCTCGTACAGGCGCTCATGGAACGTCTCGACGGAGAGGGCGCTGCGCGCGACGCCGACGACATGTACTTGGGCGTTCAGTCGTCCCTCGCATACCAGGCTATGCAGAGCCGGGATGAGCTTCCGATGCGTCAGATCGCCGGAGGCGCCGAAGATCACGATCGTGACCGTATCAACCATCTTAATAACTTTCCCTCCGTTTCTCACCGCAGAGTCGCGGAGAACGATGAGCAGATGATAGGGGGCCAATACCTTGGCCCCCTATCCCAAGTTTCTCTGAGCTCTTGGTGGTCTTTCCCATTGTGTTAGTGAACTGGAGAGGTGCGACGCACCTGGTAGATCGGCCTTCTACACTAATCCGATGATCCCTAAAGCGGATTTGCGTCGCACCTTCAGAACAATCTCCTACGCTAGGATGATGACGGGAAAGGGCAAACGTTACATCTCATGCGCGGGGACGGCCGACGGCACGGCATCCTCCTCAGGCGTCGCCTCGCCGACGAGCTCGCCTTGCATGGACCATGGTCCCGCCCAGGTGATGCGGACCTTAGCCAGCCGGCCGTGCCAGTCATCAGGGTGGGAGAAGAAGACCAGCTTGTCCGTGCGCGTGCGCCCGCGCCACTTCCCCTTATGATGGCCGTCCACCAACACTGTGACGATCTCCCCGACCAGACGACGGTTGATCTCCCCCACCACCTCCGCCTGCAGGGCCTCCAGGGCTTTCAGCCGTCGCTTCTTCTCCTCGGGGGGCACGTCGTCCACCATACGGCGGGCGGCCACCGTCCCCGGACGCGGGGAATACATGGCCAAGTGGGCCTTGTCTAATCGCAGCTCCGCCAGGATATCGTACGTGCGCTGGAACTGTTCCGCCGTCTCGCCGGGGAAGCCGACGATGACGTCCGTGTGAATGGCGACGCCGGGGATGCGTTCCCGGATGCGGGCGACGAGCGCCCGGTAGTCATCCGCCGTGTAGCCGCGCCGCATGTTGGCCAGCACCTCGTCGTCGCCGGCCTGAATGGGCACTTCGATGACCTCACACACCTTGGGCAGGGTGGCTACGGCGTCCAGGATGCGATCAGTGAGATAGTTGGGATGCGAGGTCAGGAAACGGATGCGCCACAGGTCCTCAACCTCATGCACAGCGTGAAGCAGATCGGCCAGGTCGGGCCCCTTCGTGTCGTAACCGTAACGATCGACGATCTGCCCCAGCAACGTCACCTCGCGCACCCCCTGCGCGACCAGGTCACGTACTTCGGCGACGATTTCCTCCAGGGGGCGGCTGCGTTCCACGCCCCGGCGGAGGGGGATGATACAGAAGGTGCACGCGTGGGAGCAGCCGTACACCACAGGCACATGCGCGGTGACAGGCTTCTCACCGCTTAACGCCAGATGACGGACCGTTTGGGTGACGGAGGCGACATCCTGCCAGGCGTGTCGACGCGTGGTCTCCGCCCGCTCCCTTGCGGCGGCCTCGGCCTCCAGATCCTCACCCGCCAAGAGGGCGATGAGGGGCTCTGGCTCGGAGGGGGGCATGAAGACATCGACGAACGGGAAGCGCTCGCGCAGCTGGGGAGACGGCTTGACCCCCACCAGGCATCCCATGACCGCGATGATGGTCTCCGGGCGGCGTCGCTTCACCGATTTCAGGGATTGGATCCGTCCCACGGCCTTGTCCTCGGCGCTCTGGCGCACGACGCAGGTATTGAGGACGATCACGTCGGCCTGCTCCGCCCGATCTACAGGCTCGTATCCCAACGCCTCCAGACAGGCAGCCACATGCGCCGAGTCGGCCTCATTCATCTGGCATCCGATGGTCCAAATATGGTAACGCTTCCCACTCATCTCTACTCCATTCCCCAAGCCTGTACGCTTATGCTCCATCACCCGTGGCATGGTTCGCTATGATGGTCTGATAGGTTCGCCCCCACAGCTCGCCCCAATCCATGCTCAACTCCGCCAGGCGGCGCTCCCTCCTGCTCAGGCCCTCCCATTCCGGCAGGGTGGGTTGCTCGCGCACGTCCCCTAACGGCTGAAACGTCGCGTCGAAGAAGGCGACGACCGGGACGCTGCGGTATTTGCCTTCTTTAAGATATCGATCCATGAGGTCAGGATGTTCGGCTCGCTTGAACACGCGGGCCGAGATGCGGCCTCCGCTCAACTCGATGCAGTGCGCCAGCACGGCCAGGGCCGGCGGCGCGTTTGGGCACCAATCCTCGGTGATGACCAGCGCATACACCGGTGAGGAGAGACCTCTAAAGAACCCCGCCACCTCCTCGGGCAGGCTGATCTTCTGCAAACGCCGCAATATCTGACTGCGGGCAGGGGCCGATTCGATATACGCCTCCAAAGGCACGCCTTGAAGCCAGCGCTCCTTATCCACCGTTTCCTCCAAATTTGATGATTTTTGCCCGCATATTGTATCTAAATGATTGGCTTAGGCAAACGGCCCCTGCGGCCCTCATCCCCTCATCCCCCTTCTCCCAAGCCTGGGAGAAGGGGGCTCAATTGCGGGGTTTGCGGCAGCGCAACGGAGCTGCGCC
>DUEN01000231.1 GCA_011176545.1 Caldilineae bacterium
CATGTATGACACATCCGTCAAGGTGCCGACGATCATCTCGCGGCCGGGCCATGTGCCCCAGGGCGTGGTCGATGATCACCTGCTGAGCCACTATGACATCATGCCCACGCTGCTCGATTACCTGGGGTTGGAGAATCCTGAGGCCGATCAACTCCCTGGCCGCAGCTTCGCTCCGTTGCTTAGGGGTGAGCCCATCGATGAACGGGAGCACGTGGTTGTCTTCGACGAGTACGGCCCGGTGCGCATGATTCGCACGCGTGAGTGGAAGTACGTCCATCGCTATCCGTACGGGCCTCACGAGCTGTATGACCTGGTCAACGATCCAGATGAAGAGCACAATCTGATCGACGATCCGGGATATCGAGCTCGCGTCGAGGAGCTGAGGGCGGAGCTGGAGGACTGGTTCCTGCGCTATGTCGATCCCCGCGTGGATGGCGCCAAGGAGCCGGTCACTGGGAAGGGACAGCTCGACCTGGCCGGCGTCCTCGGGCGGGGCCGCAAGGCGTTCGCCGACGACTGGTGGTACATCGACGAGGACGGCAACCGCTTGGATGATAAGCGTTGGTTCTACGGGCGGATTGGACAATTGACACTTTAGTGCTATAGTGCTAAACTCGTCATCGGTACGAAATCGTTGTTCCCTTTGCAAAGGTTCGTCAGATGGAGGGGAGGTGTATGAGATGATCTCGTCGCCCCGTTATGTGCGTCTCAACATCTACCTGGATGATCCCACGCTGCGGGAAAAAATCAAGATCGCCGCTGCTCGCCGAGGTATCACCCTTAGCGCTTACTGCTTGGGAGCCATTCGTCAGCGCCTCGCTGAGGACGGCCTCTTACCTTCGCGTGACCGCGAACTTGACCCTCGCGCGGCTGCCCAGGCGCTGGACCGCCTGCGACGTCAGATTGGCCCTATCGGCGTGCCCGTCCGTGAGCTGATTGCGGAGGGACGCCGACGATGAGCCTGGATGAGGTCCCCGGTGCTTATGTGGTGGTGGATGCCAGTGTGAGCCTGAAATGGGCGCTAGATGATGAGGAGGCGGTGGACCAGGCTGTTGCACTGCGCGATGCCTCTGTTGTTGAGAGGCGTTTTGATATGGTGGTGCCTTCCCTTTGGGTGTACGAGGTAACCAATGGGTTGGTGACGGCTGTTCGCCGAGGGCGGCTGGTGCCTGAGGGGGGTGCTCAGGCCATGGCCTGTATGCTTGCGCTTGGGATACGCCTGGCTGATCCCGACCCCGAGGATGTCTATGAGAAGGCGCTTCGCCATGGGATAGCCGCGTACGATGCGGCGTACCTAGCGTTGGCTGAAGCGTTGGACGCTTCGCTTTGGACGGGTGATCGCCGCTTCTATGAGAAGGTGGGCGCGGCGACAGACCGCGTTCATTGGATTGGGGATTTCCCCTTATGATAGGGGCGCATGGACGTGCACTACTTAACGTTTCGACGTCATACGATCTATACCGGCCCGCCGAGCGAACGCACGACATGCCTCGTGGGTGATCTGGACGGCGACGGCGTACCGGAGATCGTGATCGGCGCCCGAGCCCCACGACCGGAGCTGTACTGGCTCGATCGCACCGCCACCGGCGAATGGGAGGCGCATCTCATCGACGAGGCCTTCGAGACGCTAGAGGCCGGCGGCGTCCTGGCCGACCTCGACGGCGATGGCGATCTCGACCTCATCGCCGGGCACGACGCGCGGGGCAATGGCCTCTTCTGGTGGGAATGTCCCGACGATCCGACGCGGCCCTGGACGCGCCACGAGATCTGCCGCATGCCGGCCAACAAATCCCACGACCAGCTCGTCGCCGATATCGATGGCGACGGCCGGCCGGAGCTTTATTTCTGGAACCAAGGGGCCGCGACGTTGTTCTGGGTCCCCGTGCCCGAGGATCCCTACGTTTCGCCCTGGCCGGGGATCCGACCGGTGGCCACCAATGTGAACGAGGAGGGGCTGGCCGTGGCGGACGTGGACGGCGATGGCCGTCTGGAGCTCATCGCGGGCCAGTCGTGGTACCGCCTGCGATCGAACGGCGAGTGGGAGCGCCACGTTTTCGCCGAAGGGTACGTATCGCCGCGGGTGGTGGCCGCGGACTTCGACGGCGATGGCCGCGTGGAGATCGTGCTGGCCGAGGGGGACGCCAGCCTGAACGGACGTGAATACGGCCGTCTCGTCCGTTTCCGGGCTGGCCCCGATCCGGAGGCGCTCTGGGAGCCGAAACTACTGCACGATCGTCTGTTGGATCCCCACTCGCTGCAGGTGGCCGACTTCGACGGCGATGGGCGACCGGACCTGTTCGTGGGCGAGATGGGGTTGCCAGATGGGCGCGATCCGCACCCGCCGGCTCAACGGATCTATCTGAGCCGGGGCGATCGATTACAGGAATACATCATCGATCGTGGGCTGGGCACGCACGAATCAAAGGTGATCGGGCTGGATGGCCGCGTGGGTATCGTTGGCAAGCCGTTCCGCACGCTGCGCAGCCCGGTACCCCGCCCGCCGGAGGTCGATAGTATCCATCTGTGGTTGCCGACATAACACGCGACACGCAGCACGCAATACGTAATGCGTAAAGCGTAAAACGTAAAACGTAAACGGAGGTCATCTCATGTCATTGACACCCGAATGGACTCGCCGGATCGAAGCCTGGAAGGATGAACTGCCGAAGCACGTCTATCGGCCGCTGGGCCGCGTGGAGATGAGCGGGTTCACCACCATGGAGCAATTGACGCCCCAAGAGGCTTTGCGGCGCGATTTCCAGCCCATGCCGCCGGGCACGAAGTGGGGCGCCAAGTGGGAGTACGGCTGGTTCAAGGGCGAGTTAGTGCTGCCCGAGGGGGCGGAAGGCAAACGGATCGCCCTCCGGGTGGAAGTGGGCGGTGAGAGCCTCATCTTCGTGAACGGTGAGCCCTTTGGAGCGCGAGATC
>DUEN01000232.1 GCA_011176545.1 Caldilineae bacterium
GCTTGAGCCCCGCACTCCATACGAGATAGAGAGCGGGCGCAGCGTACAACGCCCGGCTGGCCGTGTTGAGAAAGGTGATGTCGGGCGTCACAATCTCAGTCAGGCCGATGGTGAACCCCAGAGGTACGAGCACCCCCAGCGCCAGCACAGCGCGAGGACGCGGTCGCTTGATGGCCGCCATGATGAGCAGACCGCCAGCCAACAGGCCCAGCCAGGCGATCCCCCGCCAGGGAAGCGTAGCCTCGCCGACCGTCCACACGTACCAGGGGGTGCTCAGGCGTAGCAGGATGCCCGCGGCCGTGCCGGACAGATCGGCTCGGAGCAGGTCACGGCTCACCTGGCGAGGGAGGATATGCCACCAGGGGAGCATGGCCAATCCTAGCGCCAGCACGGTGAGCGCCCACGCTCGTCGTTGCCCTTGCTTTCCGGCATACAGACGGATCCCCTGCCCGATCAGGACCGGGATGATGGCGGGATCGGTGTACATCAACGCCAGGGTGATCGCCGCGTATACCCCCCAGGGCCATCTTCTGACCAGCCAACGCTCTAGAGCGAGCCAAGAGCTTGCGGCCAGCAGCCATACCAGGCTGTAGTAGCGGGCCATGGGCACGTATAGGGCTAAGAAGGCGGAGCAGGCGGTGAGAATCCCACATCCGGAGGCCGCCCGTCGTCCTACCCAGTGCCGTGCCAGGCGCGTGGTCACGGCTAGGGCCAGCACGCCAGCCGCAGCAGAGGGATAACGCAGGGCGAAATCGGTGTCCCCGGCAGCGTGGCGCCAGGTGAAAAGCAACAGGTGATAGCCCGGAGGGCGGCGTTCCCGATGTGCCACGCCTTGCCATACGCTTTTCAGATCAGACTCGCCTGCGATCTCCGCCGCAACTTGTTCATCAATCCAGAACGAAGGGCCATTCAGACGCCCACACCATAGGGCGAAGGCGAGGAGCAGGATGGCTAGTGTGATCGCCTGCTGCCTCCACATCACAGTCACATGTCCTCAGCCGTCGTCCCCAGGAGCGCCCGGATCCGGGCGACCACCATATCGAGCGCCACCTCGTTGAACCCGCCTTCCGGGATGATGATGTCCGCGTAGCGCTTGGAGGGCTCGACGAACTCCAGGTGCATGGGGCGGACCGTGCTCAGGTATTGTTCGATCACCGACTCGACCGTCCGGCCTCGCTCCCGGATGTCCCGCTGCAACCGACGGATGAAGCGCAGGTCGGGATCGGTATCCACGAAGATCTTGATGTCCATCAAGTCACGCAGTATGGGCTCCGCGAAGATCAGGATACCCTCCACCAGGATCACCGGCTCCGGGTTGACGCGGCGGGTCTCAGGGCGTCGGGTATGGGTGGTGAAATCGTAAATGGGCACGTCCACCGGCCGCCCTGCCTGCAGCTCGCGGATGTGCTGAGCGAGCAGCTCACTATCCAGCGCGTCGGGATGATCAAAGTTCAGCTTGGCGCGCTCCTCCGGCGGCAGGTTGCTGGCGTCGTGATAATACGCGTCATGTTGCAGGTAGGCGATGCGATGCCACCCCACGCGCTCCAGGATGGCATGGGCAATCGTGGTCTTGCCGGAGCCGCTGCCTCCGGCCACGCCGATGGTCACCGGGCGTTGGAGTGAGGGCGTTTCATTCACCTCGCTCATAGGCTCTCGTCTCCATGAGGGTCGAG
Source organism: Caldilineae bacterium (assembly GCA_011176545.1). Classification (GTDB taxonomy): domain Bacteria; phylum Chloroflexota; class Anaerolineae; order DUEN01; family DUEN01; genus DUEN01. The sequence continues at coordinate 1,674 of DUEN01000232.1, forward strand.
CGCCTCCAGGCCAGACCGGCCAGCGCGACCAATGTCAGTGTGAGCAGGATAATCCACTCCGGCTCTCTGGCCCAGTACCAGCCGGTGTTCCGCTGATTCCACCATAGCGAGAGGGTGAGGGCGACCATCATGAATACGGACAGGGCCATGGACGCCTTCACCCGCGTCAGATCGCGCCATGTGGGCTTTTCACGAAGGGCCTGGAGCATCATGAGATGGGGAGATATACCCTCCAGACCGAACATACGCCATGTGACTTGGGTTCCCGCGCGCGTGGCGCGCAGCCTGGCTCGCCACGCTTTGTAGGGGCGTAGGAGCATGAGGAGACATCCCAGACACATAAAGAGGCTCCCAGCCAGCGCGATGGGGTACCCGGGATCCTGGACGACGGTCAATCGCGCGGCTCGGGAGAGGCGAAACGTATAGCGGACCCCACCGATGTCTACCTCGGCATCGGAGGTGAGGAAGTCGCTGTAGATGGGGTCCGATTGGTCCGCCTCGAAAGCCTGGACCAGTAAGGCCGGGCCGCTAGAGGGATCGTCGGGTAAGTGGTTGAAGCTCACCAGGCGAAAGACCGTCCCCGCCTTCGGGACGGCGAATCCCTTTTCCGTCTGCGCCTCCCGAAAGGCCAGCGTGATCTCAGCCTGCGGGTCGCCGTCCAGTGGCTGGAGCTGTAAAGCCCGCCCATCGCTCGTGTGGGCCTGGATGACGAGAGCCGGCGGTTGATCGATGAGGTGGAAGCGGACCCCATCCCATCGGGCAGGTCGATGCTTCGCTAGAGGGAGGAGCTTCTCGCCTTGAGATGTGTTCAGCTTGAGCTGAAGAGGGGACGTGACTGCCAGCTCCATGGCGAGGGCGGGGACGTGGCCTATGCGGATGGTGCGCCCCGGGGGGAGGAAAACGTTGGTCTCGTGCCAGGAGGCCTGAACGCTGATCCACAACCCGGCTAGCAGGAGGGCGCCGCCGAAGAGGACGAGCGGCCAGGCCCATAGGCTGACCCGACCGTGCTGTCGGGTGAGGACGACCTCCTTCGCCTCCTCTATCCTCTCCGTGTGACCGTGGAGCCACCTTTGCAGCACGCGGAGCGCCTCCTCCAGAGGAAGGTCCAGCGTCTCCGTGTGCATCACCCCTTCCTCTTCGGGAGGCCCTTCTCGCCAGAGCCTCCAGCGGGCCGGGAGCAGATCAGCCAGCTGTACGGTGAGGGAGATGAACAGGAGCCCGCATAGCAGACGCCATACTGTCCCCCCCAGGATATGGGACAGCCCCAACGCCGTGACGATCCGGCCGATCACCTCCTGGGTGGGGACGTGGCTTGCCAGCCAGCGGGCCGTGGCGATCTGATCGCCGATGAGCTGATCGGGGACTTGGGGGATGACCGTTGAGACGAGCGCCAGAGCCGCCAAAGCGAGGAGGAGGCCCGCCTGGACTTGAGGGGAGGATGCTAGTCGCCAGATCTGGGTCAGGGCTTGTGAGCTGAATTGTTTGGCCGACGCCACGTTCTCCGACATCATCGCATCGCCTTATGTTCCGATGAGGCCGTTGATATGCAAAAGGCCCCAACCAGCGGTCGGGGCCTCGACACACATGGAGCCACCCATCGGACTCGAACCGATAACCGGCCGCTTACGAAGCGGCTGCTCTACCGATTGAGCTAGGGTGGCCTGCCACATACAGACGGGCCATCACGACGATTCCGCCTGTAACATTCTTAAACATACCACGTCTCGCCGCGTTTTGTCAAACTCGCGCCCCTTGTCTGTTTTACGCTCATATTGGCATACACGACACAAACATGGGGACAACGCGCGCATTGGCTTTTTTAAGGTAGGGACGCACAGCCATGCGCCCCTACCACTATGTCGCCTTTACGCGTCCCGCCTCGGCGTACGGATTCCCAAGAGGGCGAGGCAATCCCCCATCCTCCCTTGACGACCTCGGGATCAATCGAAGTGCTGCCAGGTCCCGTTCTTATAGAGTACGTAGATGCCCAGGGTCGGTGTCCACAACATATCGCCGCCGTCGAAGTTCTGGATGGAGACCTTGGTAAGCGCCCCCACGTCGATGGGCCAGCCCAGGCGCCAGGCGACATCATACCATTGGTCGGCCGTGTATTCGCCCCATGACTGATTATTCCATAGCACCCAGAACCGGTTCTCATCCGCGCGCCAGATGACCACGCCGTATTGGAAGCGTTGCTGCGTGACGTCCACGGAGAATTCCGCCGCCTTAGCGCATCCCAGGGCGACCTTCACGCTGGGATAGGTGCTCCATACCCGCCCGAAGCCCAATATGGGTGTGATCTCGCAGCTGGGCGGCGGCGGAGGAGGCGGTGGCGGCGGATACGGCGGGTAGGGCGGCCAGGGCGGTGGTGCATATGGCCCGGGGATGACCAGCCTTTGACCCACGTAGATCCGATTGATGTCCTGGATCCCGTTCACCTGGGCGAGCCGCCATAGGCTGACCCCGTAGCGCGCGGCGATCCATTGCAGCGTCTCCCCAGGGCGGACGATGTGAATCCGCCAGGGGTAGGGTGAGGGGGCCGACGGAGGACATACGGGGATGCGCAGCCATTGTCCCACGTAGATACGGTTGATATTGGCAATCCCGTTGACCCTGGCGATCTCCCACATGCTGACCCCATATCGAGCAGCGATGCTGCTCAAGGTCTCCCCGGCTCGCACGCGATGGTAGATCGGTTCACACGCCGAGGCGGGGTCGGGCAGCATGAGGATGATCAAACTGGCCAGGAGCACGCTGATGGCAAACACCCGCCATAGCCGATAGGTCTTCATTTGCTCCTCCTGTCATCTCGTGAGCCTCGCTCCTGGATCCCAGGGCGGTTCAAATGGACGGATCGCTTGGCAGAGAAGCTCCCTGGTCGTCCCCTCGCAAAGCTTGTGATCGAATCGCGGTGACCCTGATCCCGCTTTACGAGGAACGACACAATCAGGCCAGGACGACATAAGCCCGGACCGGATATCTCTCGATAAGAGTATCCATGCCCGGGCTCATTGTAGCACTCCCTCGCGGTTTTGACAATCGAGGGTGACCAACGGAAGTTTACATCTGATCGGCTGCTATGTAATCCAGTGGGGCTCGCTCGATCTTCTCCAGGGGCATGACATCAACCAGCTCATATTGCCGGGTGCCCAGCCCCAGCTTCTCCCCATACTCCACTACCAGGTAGGGGTTCTTGTAAGGGCCGTGTAGCTGCTGGAATGGATGGCCTTCTCGGGTGTGTATCTCCATGGATAGGGGCACATTCTCCTCGATAAGTCGATGTCGTGCGATGACATCCAGCGTCGCCTGCTCCACCGCGACGATGTCGTCCGACCCGAAGATCCCGACGTCCGGCAGGATGGGCAGCCCGGTGAACCCGAAGCAGTCGCATACGGGCGTCATGTGGGTGGCGATGTTGATGAACACGGCCTTGCCCGGCTCGAACGTGCTCAGGACCAGGTCAACGGCGATGGCCATCGCCTCCTGGAACGAGGCGAAGTTGACCAGGTCGATCTTCAGCGAGCCGGGGGGCGCCACCCGAAGACAGCGCCCGCACTGGTTGCAGTTATCGAAGTGGATGTGGATCTCCTCAGGGTCCTCTTTATCCTCCACCAATGCGCCGAAGGGGCACGATTCAATGATCCTCTGGCGGGTGGCCGCGTCCGGACACTTCTCCTTGAACCAGTACTTGTCGTAATGGACCGTATCGTGCATCGCGCTTCGAGTTTGACGGACCACGCAGCCCAAGGCTAGGTTCTTGAACACACCCCCATACCCGCAGGAGGGGTGTCCCTTCACGTGAGCCAGATCGATCAGGAACGTCGCGTCTTGGATCATCCCTGCCAGGCCCCACTCTTTGACGTTCTTGTAGGGTCTCTCGTAGGTGTAGAAGTACTTCTCGTCGGGGCCGGCCACGGGATAGATCGGACACCCCAACGTCTCCTCGGTGTACCCACGCTGCCAGGCCGTCATGGCGCCGCCAGCGTGATCCGTCACGAAAGGTTTGCCGCCGCCATCCTTGACCGCCTGCACCACGCGTCGCACGAAGACGGGGTGGATGGTGGAATAGCCGACGTTGCCGCCCAAATGCATCTTGATCGCCACGGTTTCGCCCTTGACGCGATCGCGGATGTGGAGCGCTTCAAGGATCCGGTCCAGCTTCATCGGTAGGGTCTCTTCCGCTCGCAATCGTGTCTGCCGTGCATCTCCGTAGAAGACTTTGCTCGTCATAAACGTTCCTCCCTCCATGCCATGTTCTGCATCCCTGTTCCTGATATCCGAACTCCTTTGGGCGGCGGCAAACGGACGAAAAACGAAGGAGGCTTACCGGGATCGGCGCCTCCTTCGCGAGATACGGATGGCCTGGCTATCTGAGATAGGTGTGCTTAAGTAACACGAAGGCGCAGCATGCTGCGCCTTCCCTTATCCTCGCGATGCACACCTGTGGGCGGATGAGCCCGTATATGATTGTCTGGAAGAGCCACCCATCGGACTCGAACCGATAACCGGCCGCTTACGAAGCGGCTGCTCTACCGATTGAGCTAGGGTGGCGAC
>DUEN01000233.1 GCA_011176545.1 Caldilineae bacterium
CCACGCCCAGCCCCACCCCTACGCCCACCTTCACGCCTGTGCCGTCGGACTGGTGGTTCACCTCCGGTCAGGATGCCGATATCATCCTGGGGCTCCACGGCTTCGAGGAGAGCGGAGGGGCGTCCTTCCTGCACCACCCCGGCCAGCTGGCGACCGATGGGACACACCTCATCGTCGCCGACACGCGCAACAACCGGGTACTCATCTGGAACACCATCCCCACGACGAATTACGCGCCCGCCGATGTGGTGGTGGGCCAGCCTGACATGAACTCCGCCGGCGCGGGCCTGGGCCCGGCTCGCCTGAACTGGCCCGTGGGGGTGGCGACAGATGGGACACACCTGATCGTAGCTGACTCCAACAACCACCGCGTGCTCATCTGGAACCAGATACCCACCCGAAACGGCCAGCCCGCGGATGTGGTGGTAGGCCAGAGGGACTTTTACTCCCGTGAGTACGGCAGCGGACCGGACGGCCTGTGGTGGCCCCTGAGCGTGGCCACGGATGGCACGCGGCTTTATGTGGCCGACACCCAGAACATGCGCGTGCTCATCTGGAACAGCATTCCCACCACCAACGGCCAACCCGCGGATGTGGTGGTGGGAAAGCCCGACTTCTCCGCCCCGACGGGCGGTCAGCCTCCCTCGCGGACCAACCTGGTCAACCCCCGTGGGGTGGCCAGCGATGGCACTCACCTCATCGTCAGTGAACACCATCAGGGTAACCGGATCCTCATCTGGAACAGCATTCCCACCACCAACGGCCAACCCGCGGACGTGGTTCTGGGCCAACCCGACTTCAACTCCAACATCGACCGGGGGCCGGAGCAGGGGATCAGCAGTCCCTGGCAGGTAGCCACCGATGGCACACGCCTGTACAGCACCGACGGCAACACCCGCGTGCTCATCTGGAGCAGCATCCCCACCACCAACGGCCAGTTGCCCGACGTCGTCGTCGGCCAGCCGGATTTGCGCACCAACTTCCCGGCCCTGACGCGAGAGGGCCTGGGCGGCGTATGGGGGGTGGCCTCCGACGGTCAACACCTCTTCATCGCCGACACTATGAACTCTCGCGTGGTGATCCACAACGTCATCCCCACCAGCAACGGCCGGCCGGCCGACGTCGTGCTGGGCCAGGTGGACTTCGAGACCAATGCCTTCATCTCCCGTGTAGGCCTGCGAACAGCTCAGGGGCTAGCCTGCGACCCCGGCCACCTCTTCATCGCTCAGGATTACGATGTGCGGGTGCTCGTCCATAACGTCATGATCACGGAGAGCAATCGACCGGCCGACGTGGTCCTCGGTCAGCTCGACTTCACCAGTTGGGGCGAGAATTTGCAGGCGAACCCTGCCACCATCGTCAGGCCGTGGGGCATGTTCACCGACAGCGTGCGGCTCTTCGCCGCCGACGCCGGGCATCACCGGGTGTTGATCTGGAACACATTGCCGAAGGCGAACAACACGCCTGCGGACCTCGTCCTGGGCCAGCCGGATTTCTCCATGCCCTCCCCGGTACCGGGTGGCATGCCCAGCCTGGGCGAGTGCCGCGCAGGGCAGGATGGCTTGTGCGAGCCCCGGGATGTGATGTACGATGGCCAGCGCCTCTTCGTGGCCGACAGCCGCAACAACCGGGTGTTAATCTGGAACAGCCTTCCCACCGTCAATGGTCAACCCGCGGACGTGGTTCTCGGCCAGCCTGATTTCAATTCCACCAGCCCAGGTGCCGGCGCGACCGGGATGAGCTTCCCCACTCACGTGTTCTCTGATGGCCAGCATCTCTTCGTCACCGATACCTATAACCAGCGGGTGTTGGTCTGGAACACCATCCCTACCACCAACGGCCAACCGGCCGATCTGGTGTTGGGCAAGTCCGGCTTCAACGCCCCGCCCCAGGAGACCTTTTTCAATCTCCCGATGGGGATTTACTCCGACGGCACCCATCTCTTCCTGGCCGACAACAGCAACCACCGGGTGTTGATCTGGAACACCATCCCCACGGTCAACGGCCAGCAGCCGGACATCGTGTTGGGGCAGCCGGACTTTAACTCGCGAGTCCCGGCCACCAACCGGGACGGCCTCTTCATGCCCACCGATGTCTGCTTCGACGGCGTCCACCTCTGGGTCTCCGAGGGCAAGTTCAGCGATCGGGTGGTGGGGTTCTCTGTGGGGCCGGTGCCGTGATCCGCCTGCGTTCGAGGCACCAGCGTTGAGCTCGATGGGATCTCCGGGGGTGCCTCGCCCCACCTCAGTAGATGGGGATCGGGAACGGCCCGCTGCCGCCCGGTTGTGTGGGCTCCGCAGGAAGGAGGCGAGGACGAAAGGACATGAGCGCGCGCCCCTACTGGCACGTGGACGCCAAGTGGATCTTCGGCCTGTTGCTGACCGGGGTTCTGGCCGTCTGGCTGGTGCTGGTCGGGCTGTGGCAGCTCACCCGACGCGAGGCGGCCATCGGGCTGTTCGTGGAGGCGGGGATGGGTTTATTGTATCCCGCGCCTCCGGCAGCCCAGGCCTTCGACGAGATGCTCGCCCGCGCCCGGGAACGGCCAGAGGCGACAGTTCAGGTTATGGGGCTTAGGGTCCCTCTCAAAGGCAGGGAAGTGGTCGGCCTGCCGCGCGAGGAGGCTGCGCGGCGGGTGTTCCGCCGTTTGGGCGAGGTCTTCTACGACGAGGGACCGGAAGGCCTGGCCCGCCTGCGGCTCCCCGATGCGGAGGGCATGTGGGGCGAAAGCTCGGGCCCTCTGGGGCTGTTCAACGCCCAGAGCCATCAGGCGATGGGCCTGCTGGTCGGCTTGGGCGGGCTGGTGATCCTGCTCCTGCTCGCGCCGGTCATCTACTTTAGCGCCGGATGGGGGCGCCTGGCCAGCCCGGGGGTGTGTCTGGTGGTGGCTTCGCTCCCTGGCTGGCCATTGATGGCCATAAGCACGCTGCCGCCCCAGAGGGAGGGGCCACCGCCGGCGGTACGCCTGGTGGCCAGGGCCAGCGCGCCCGTCTACGAGCTGGCGGTGGGCCTGGGATTTACCCTGATCATCGTCGCCATCCTCGGCGGCCTGATCAGACGGCTGCGCAGGTGAGGTGAAGAGATGAGGTGCGGACGAGCGCCTGGGCTGTTGCTGGCCGTCAGCCTAGTGCTGGCAACCTGCGGCGTCCATCCCCAGACCTCAGCGCTATGGCCTACCCGACGGGAGAACAGCCCTCGGGCACGCTGAGCCAGCCGGGGACGGGCCACGCGCGTCAGGCTGACCAGCCCACCACCTTCGAAGGGGAGGAAGAAGTCGGGTACCGGGTATCCCTGCCGCTGGTGACGACGGCCTGGCGACCGAGCCTTCAGGCCTCTCCCTGGCCGATGTTTCAACACGACCCGCGTCACACAGGGCGCTCCCCTTACCGGGGACCGGCCGAGAAACCGGAAGAGGTCTGGAGCCACCACCCCGTTGGCTATGGCATCTTCGGCTCCCCAACGGTGGATCGGGAGGGCCGCATTTACATCGGCACCATCCACTCTCAGGACCTGGAACCTCCCATCCGCTACTGTCTCCCATCCTATCCGGGGAACTCGGGTATCCTCTACGCCTACAGCCCGGCGGGAGAGGTGTTATGGAGCTTCGATTCCCAGCGGGGCAGCTGCCTGGCCGCGGCCATCGAGGATGCGCCTTTACTCCTCTCCGATGGCTCCCTGATCTTCGCAAGGATGACGGCTACGTCTACCGGCTCGACGCGGCGGGCAGGCTGATCTGGGAGTTCGCGGGCGATGATCCCTTCGATCCCGCAGCGCCCCTCGACGACAACGAGCAATTCATCGCTTCCCCTGTTCTCAGCGCGGATGACGCGATCTACGCCGCGTCTATCTGGGCGGATGTCTACCGACAGGGGAAGCCGTGGTGGGAGAAGCTGTACGCCATTGACGCCGCCAGCGGACGCAGAAGATGGGTCTTCGATTTCTCGCGATTCATCGGGGAGGAGCAGAGCATCTGGTCCTCCCCCGCTCTCGTGTGATCGTCACAGCGAGACTCCTTTGGCACAATTGCCACGGCGGCTACTGTTCTGCGTATCATTAGCGTCTCAGTGTCCTTGACTCAGCATAGGCGGCGTGATAGACTGTCTTCGCGTCAGGCCAGCGCGGTTCATAAAGGGCTATTGGGGGAATTCATGAAGGACGAGCGAGCGAGCCTGCTCATCGATCCGATGAGCGATGGCGCCCTGCTGCGCCTGCAGGAGGGGGATCTCCTGTATCGTCTCTTCTTCTTCCGCCCGACTGGGGAACGTCATCTCTATGTGGAACATCGGGTGCTGGTGAAGCAGCGGGCGGATGGGAAACTGGAGATGATCAGTTACACCATCAGCCTCTCCCCCGAGGGCAGGTTGGAACGATCCAAGGTCCTCCGGGTGCCGGAGATCTCCCCGGAGGCGTTGGAGCATCTCATCGATCGCATCCTGGAGCAGACACAGGTCAATCCCGAGGATCCCGGCGAGTTCGAGGAGATCGATCTAACACGCTTTGAGACGCTGGAGGAGCAGTTGCATTATCTGCGCGAGTGTGGACTCATCGATAATGAGGAGGCACAGGGAGGCGACGATGCTTTCCCGGGAGATGCTTGAGCAGAGGGAGCGTGAGATCCTGGCCCCGTATGCTATGAAGAGCGGCGATACGCGCGGCCGCCTCGTCCCAGAGGATGAACACCCCTATCGCACGGCGTATCAGAAGGATCGTGATCGCATCATCCATACCACGGCTTTCCGCCGATTGGCCTATAAGACGCAAGTGTTCGTCTATTACGAAGGGGATCATTACCGCACGCGCCTCACCCATACCATCGAGGTAGCACAGATCGGCCGCACGATGGCCCGGGCCCTGGGCGCGAATGAGGACCTCGTCGAGGCCATCTGCCTGGCCCATGACCTGGGACATCCTCCCTTTGGTCACACGGGCGAGGCTACCCTGGATGAGTGCATGCGAGAGCATGGGGGATTCGATCATCAGCGTCAGACAATGCGCATCGTCGAGAAGCTGGAGCGGCGGTTCCCCGATTTCCCCGGCCTGAACCTGACGTACGAGGTGCGTGAGGGGCTGGTCAAACACGACACGGATTATGACATGACCAATGCAGCCGGCTACGAGCCGGAGAAGGCGGGTACGCTGGAGTGCCAGATCGCCAACCTGGCAGATGAGATCGCCTACAGCACGTCGGATCTGGATGATGGCCTGCGCGCGGGCCTGCTGGATCCGGCCGACGTGCAGAAGCTGGCCATCTGGCAGGATGTGATGCGTTCCCTGGGCGAGCCATTGGATCGGCGGATCGATGACATGCTCCGTCATCGCGCCATCCGCCGGTTGGTGGGGATCGAGGTCACGGCCGCGTTGGAGGAGACGATGCGTCGTCTGAAGGAGAGCGGCGTCCAGTCGGTAGAGGAGCTCCGCTCGTTAGGGCGAAATGTCGCCGGGTTCTCGGCGGAGATGGAGGAGAAGAATCAGGAGCTGCGCCATTTCCTCATGGACCATTTCTATCGGCATTATCGGGTCATGCGCATGACCCAGAAGGCGCGGCGCCTGTTGAGCGAGCTGTTTTACGCCTATGTCGAGGAGCCGACACAACTACCCCGCGAGACACTGGTCCGCGTCGAGGAGGAGCCAGAGGGGATCTATCGCATCGTCTGCGATTACATCGCTGGTATGACGGACCGTTATGCCCTGGATGAGTATCGCAAGCTGTTCGACCCGGAGACGCGGGCCTGATAGCGGGATCGCGCAGGCGCCGCGCTAGCGGCCTCGTCCTTTAGGGTAGACCTCCAGATGCACCTTCACCTCATCGAACACCGAGTGAGGCGGCCCCTCCCCATCGGCGTACGCGACCGAGACAATCTCGCCTCGCAGCCGCATTGTCTGGCTCTCGATGGTGAAGGTCCGTCCGGGTTCCGCCAGGATGAGACGCCCGCGCAAGCTGAGACGGTCACGCAGGATCGTGTCCTCGTGGGCGTGCTCGCTCATCAAGACATATGCTTGCGTGCGAATGTCCTTTTTGTCGAATAGCCACACCTCCAGGGCGGTGACTTGCGTATCGTCCCCCCTGAGGATCTCCGCGACGCCCATCCCGCATTCGCCGAGGACCTCGTTGCCGTCAGGCATGCGGAGGTGGTAGTTCTCGATGTAGTCCGGGGCGCCCCGCCGAAATACGGGCGTAAACGTCGCTAGGGGACGCTCTTCGCTCTCCAGCTCATCCCTCGGCGCCTTGGCAGGGGCCGGGAGCTGGATGGATAACGTCCGGAGGCGACGCCAGGCGGCCTGCAGGTCAACGCCCAGGAAGACGAAGGGGCCTCCCTGACGGATCCTGTCATAGATGGCCCATCCTCCGACTCCGACCAGGCCGACGATAATGACAATGATCACGGCGATCAACAGCGTCCGGGGAGGAGCGCCCGCCTCCTCGCCGCCTGGCCTCTGGGAGGGCATCGGCAGGCTCAGCTCCTTTTGTAGCTCCATGAGCGCTCGCGCGTCCTCCGGCGGGGCGTGCTTCAGCGCCTCGGCCAATATCTGGCTCTGTCGCTCCGGAGGCCCCAGCCCTTCTAGGGCCTGGCGAGCCTGCGAGAGGTTGCCGTTGGCCTTCCAGGCGTGGGCCACGCCGATCACGTACATGTTGCGGTACTGCGGAGCCAGATCTCCGGGCAGCACGTCCGTCCATTTCACAGGCCATAGCCACCACCCGATGACCAGCCACCCGATGAGCAAGCCGATCACCAACGCGGCGAGCACCGTATAGGCTGGGTAAGAGCTACGCATCGTGGGCTCCTTTCCCGTCGGCGTTCCAGGGATCCATCACCAGTTGCTGGAGATGATGGGATCCTTGGGGGATTGGGACAGGACCTCTAACCCGTCCTCCCGTACGACGGCCAGATCCTCAATACGTATACCGCCCCACCCGGTCAGATAAACGCCTGGCTCGATGGTGACCACCATGCCCGGCTCCAGCCGATCCTCATAGAATCGGCTGAGCCGTGGCCCTTCGTGTACGGCCAGACCAACCCCATGGCCCAGGGAGTGACCAAAGGCGTCCGCGTATCCTGCCTGTGTGATGATCTCGCGGGCGATCGCATCGGCCTCTGTCCCCGTCATCCCGGGGTGTATGCGTTCCAGCGCCGCCTGCTGAGCAGCCCGTACCGTGTTGTAGACCGTCCAGAACGTGTTGGGATCCGCAGGCTCTCCCAAACAGACGGTGCGGGTGAGATCGGAGCAGTAGCCATCGATCTTGGCGCCCATATCGATGACAATCGGCTGTCCGGCGGGCAGCGGATCATCGCTGGCGTGGGCG
>DUEN01000234.1 GCA_011176545.1 Caldilineae bacterium
CGAGATAATCCTCCCTCGTCAGCATGGGTACCTCCTTTCGGACGTTTCCGTTGGAGGTACATTTTAGCCGTTGTTCGGAGGACTTTTTAATCCGTTGTTTGGGGTACTTTTATCACCGTTCCTGACAACCCCATATTTTTGGTCCACGATCTTGCCACCGAACATCTCGACCCGATACCAGAAGCGGTCCCAGCTCCATGCGGGATACCAACCGCCCCAGCGGTTCTCGTTGCCTTCCTTGCGCGCCGCCTCAGTCAGCTTGCGCGCCATCTCCGCGTAGTCGTCGTGATCCCAATCGCCATCTTCCGGCGGATACTCAACGCCGTATTGATCGAATAGGTCCTTATTGATCGTGACCGTCATGACGTTGATGTACTTGGGCATGCCTACACGGATGCCCCGCATCTTCAAACCTTCCCACTGGAACTCATTGTAGTCCGCGATCTCCTCCTCAGTCATTGTGGCGTCCACGAAGGGCTGTACGTCCAGGATCAAATCGCGTTCAGTCCAGTTGTAAAAGATGTTGCCCCAAGCCTGGAAAATGTCCACAGCAGTGCCAGCGACCATCTGGGCCAATAGTTTATCGATCCACCCATCGGGTGCAGGCTCGATTGACACTTTAATGTTGGGATGCTGTGACTCAAAGTCCTCCCTGATCACCTTCTCGTAGGTGGGCAGGTTGTCCGCCCCCGCGCGAGACATGAAACGAACCGTAACCACCTCCTCGGCCTTCTCGGGGGCTGCTTTTACCTCAGGAGCGGGGGGAGCCGGCGTGGCGGGCGCGCAGGCAGCCAGGGCCAAGCCAAGACCGCCAACGGCAGCGCTCTTGAGGAACTCTCGACGGGTAACGCGACCAGTGCTCATGCTTCCCTCCTCATGAAATACATGGTGGGGAGGCGCCAGCCCACCCTCCCCTGGACTTCATGAAGAATCTCTGACATCCTGAGGGCTGACCCAGGAAGAGCTATACCTTTCTCTGCCCTTCGAGACAAATACAATGAAAATACACGTCTCTCCTCCTGATAGGTCCTCCTTCTCAGAGAGGAAATGTCCAGGAAGTCTCACCTAATCGTGGTATAATTGAGAGTAGGGACACTTTCAGAAGGATTATAGCCATATACTATACTAATGTCTACGGATTTTTGCCAAGCTTCTGCCATGGACATGCCATCCTGTGAGTAAGGGAAGAAATGAACAAGGCCGGGGATGCGCATCGACGTGGAGAACTGCCAGAAGCCTTCATTGAGCAAGTCAAACGTGCCCTGGAGCACCTATATGACTTCCCACTTCTCCAGCGCCACCCACTGGCGCGCGACCTTGCCCCTTCAGTCGAACGCGCCGGTGAAACGGCTGGCCAGTTTCTACGACGCGAGCTGATCAACGCTATTGAGACGCTGAATCCCGGGCCGAGCGTCCCCTTTCGCGCCCCCCACGCCCGTCTGTATAACCTGCTTCACCTCCACTACGTTGAGGGAATGACCATCCAGGAGGCCGCGCACGAGCTGGGTGTCTCCCTGCGCCAGGCCTATCGCGACCTCCGCCGTGGCGAGGAGAGCGTGGCGGCCGTCTTGTGGGCCCGCCACTTCCAGAACGTTCACGAGGAGCCTCGAGCGATCGACCTATCCTCGCTTCAAGCGGAGATGGGCCGTCTCGAGCCCCACCCGCGTCCTGTCGATGCCCGCTATCTCCTCCAACGCGCCTACAAGGCAGTCGAGCGACTGGCTCAACAGCGCGCCACCCGGCTCCAAATCCACGCTCCCACGGAGCAGGTCGTCATCTCAGCCGATCCCACGGTCGCTCAGCAGATCCTGACTGGTCTGCTCAGCTACGTTGTGCAGCAGGCCCGAGGCGGGACAGTGGAGGGTGTGCTGACGGCCGGGGATGAGAGGGCCACGTTCATGCTGAGCTACATGTCCGCACCGGGTCCGGCGAGCGCCGAACTCCCCGCTGTGGTCACCCAACTGATCGAGAAGCAAGGCTGGAAGCTGGAAGAGCACCGCCACCCAGATGGTGCCCGTTCCATGGCGCTCCATATGTCTGCCTATGGCCCCACTGTGCTCGTCATCGATGATAACGAGGGGCTGGTGGAGCTGCTGGATCGCTACCTCACCGGCCACGCCTGTCGCGTGGTCGCCGCGGCCAGCGGCCGGGAGGGGCTGGAACTGGCACAGGAGATTAGGCCAGACGCCATCGTGCTGGACGTGATGATGCCCGAAGTGGACGGATGGGAAGTGCTACAGACGCTGCGCACCCGCCCGCAGACGTCCGCTATTCCCGTGATCGTCTGTTCCGTCTTCAACGACCCCGAGCTGGCCTACTCGCTGGGGGCTTCCCTCTTCCTACCGAAGCCTGTGCGCAGAGACGACGTCCTGAACGCGCTGCGGGAGTTGGGGGTGGTGTAGGGGGATGGGGAGCGAGGAGCGTGTAGCGTCGAGCGGGGCGCGAGGGCGCAACACGCAATACGCAACGGATCACAACACCGCTTCCTCCGGCACCGATCGCTCATCATAGTGCGGCTCCAGCACACTGATCATGGCCTCCAGGCAGCGTAGCACCTCGACCGGGCGCAGCCCATCCGGGCGGGAGATGACCACCCGGCTGCCGTGTTGCGCCAGTGCAGCCTCCGCGTAGTTGGTCGCCGTCAGCAAGATGACCGGTATCGCCGAGAGCGCGGGGTCCTGGCGCATCTCCTCCAGCACCTGGAAGCCATCCACACCTGGCATAATGAGATCCAGCAATACAAGATCAGGCCGTTGCGCTCGCATGGAAGCCAGCCCTTCCGCGCCGTCGTAAGCATGGCGCACCTGGAACCCCTGCTCGGCTGTGCTCAGGATGCGGGTCACTAACTGACAGAAGCCCCGGTCATCGTCCACGATCAACACATCGCGAACCTGCTCCAGGCGCCTGATCTCTTCCAGGAGTCGCTGACTGGTGATCGGCTTCCCTAAACAGGCGGCAACCGCCAGCTCGCGCGATATCCATGCCTGGCTGGGTAGGGAACACTCGATGACGGGTACGGAGGCCGATATGCCGTGGCAAGGGGTCCGCCTCGTCGGCG
>DUEN01000235.1 GCA_011176545.1 Caldilineae bacterium
TACATCTACGCCGAGCACATCGCCAGATCCGAAACGTGCTCCACGCGGCGCGCCGTGCGGGCATCCGTCGGATCGTCTATACCAGTTCCATCAGCACCATCGGACGTATTCCCCCTGGCAGACTGGGTACGGAGGCGGATTACTACTGGCCCGGACAGATGTGTCACCCCTACTGGGATTGCAAATGGATCCAGGAGCAGATGGTATTGTCTACCAGAGGGCTGGAGGCCATCACCCTGATACCTAGCGCGGTCTTCGGGCCAGGAGACATCAAGCCCACCACGGGGACTGTTCTGTTGATGCTCGCCCGCCTGGGCACTCGCGTGACCCTGAGCGGCCGAATCAACGTGGTTGACGTACGCGATGTGGCGCGTGCCCACATCGCCGCGCTCACACATGGGCAACCGGGGGAGCGGTACCTGATCGGCGGGCATAATGTGACGGTCAGGGAGGCTACCGCTGCGGCGGCCCAGGCGCTCGGATTGGCGGGGCCCGCGATCGTGTTGCCTCACCGCCCCGTCCGCTGGCTGGCGCGACTGATCATCCCCGCGCTCACCCGGATGGGATGGACGCGAGCGGGGTCAACTGTGTATCTTTTGGAATCCCTGGAGGCCGGGCAATGGATCGACTGCACGAAGGCCGAGCGAACGTTGGGGCTTCGCCCCCGCCCGCTTGAGAAGACCATGTCCGACGCGGTGGCTTGGTTCCGCAGTCACGGGTACTTCGAGCGCTCCCTGAGCTCGTTCGCGTAAGAATCATCTCTGAGAGCATGTCTGAAGAGGAAGAGAGCGATATAAGGAACCACCAAGGCACTAAGATCCCAAGGCAGAGAAGAGACAGAAGCGCATTGTCCCTTTGTTATGATGGGAAGCTTGCCAGACAAAGAGGGGCTCTGATTCATTCATTAGACGCCTTCCTTAGCGCGTTGGTGACTTCGTGGTGCATTGTCCGACACACGTTAAGATGGGACGGCTGAAGACGATGCTTTTGAGGAGGTGATGTGATGAGATCCGCGAGGCGACTGGGATGGCTGTTAGGGATAGCCATCACCGTAGCGGCATGCGTGCCTCTCACCCCCATGCCGGGGTGGTCGCCGCTGGCGACGCAGGTCGAGGTTTCGCCGACGCCAGCGCAGACTGCTACAGTCGAGCGGGAGGAGCCGACGCCGACCCCCAAGTTACCAGCGTGGCCTATCCCCGCGGAGGGATATCCGACCCCGGAAGCCGGGCTGGCTCTCGCCGCCTTCGAATCTCGGGTGCCCATGTGAGGGAGCTGCGCGGCCCGTGTGGTCACTGGTTTAAAGAAGATAGCGGGGGTACAGAGAGTGCGCATCGTGGGGGCCTACAAAGTGCTCATCTATTATGACCCTCAGCAGACGAATGAGGAGGAATTGCTGGCGACATTGGTCGATGCGCTGGAGCCTGGAGTGAGGCACTGACCATGCAGGTCTTAGTGACCGGGGCGACGGGTTTCGTAGGAGCCAACCTGGTCGCGGCGCTGACCGCGCGAGGGCACACGGTGCGTATCCTTCGCCGTCCCACATCGCGCCTGAAGGCCCTGGAGGGTCTGACGTTTGAGGACACCGTTGGGGACATCCTGGACGAAGAGACCCTGCGAAAGGCCATGGAGGGCTGCGCGTGGGTGTTTCATGCGGCTGGCGCCGCGGATTACTGGCGCTCCCGGCCGGAGCGCCTTTATCGCGTGAACGTCGAGGGGACCCGCCACGTGATGCGCGTCGCCCTGGAGGCCGGGGTCTCTCGGATCGTCTACACGTCCTCCGTGGCGGCGCTCGGGGCGCCCCCAGAGGGACAGATCGGCGATGAGAGCCTGGTCTTCAACCTGCGGCCGGAGGAATTCCGCTATGGACACAGCAAGTATCTGGCCGAGCAAGAGGTGCTGGCCGCTGTCGAACGCGGCCTTCCCGCCATCATCGTCAACCCGGCCGTGATCCTAGGGCCGCGCGATGTCAACTTCATCTCCGGCTCGCTGATCTGGGAGGTGTACCATCGATGGATCCCCGTGGCGCCCCCGGGGGGCATCAATCTGGTGGACGTGGAGGCCGTCGTGGCAGGCCATATCGCCGCAGCGGAGCGGGGTCGCGTGGGGGAACGCTACATCCTCGGGGGCGTCAACCTGACGCATCTGGAGTTGCTGCGCATGACGGCTCAAATCGTAGGTCAACGGCCTCCCCTAGGGACCCTCCCTGGCACATGTGTACGCCTCCTGGCCGCCTTACTCGGGGTGATAGAGAAGGCACGACCGGGAGCGCTCCCCATCAGCGCCGAGCAGCTACGCCTGTCTACCCGATATTTCTTCTTCAGCAGTCGCAAGGCGGAAACTGAGCTGGGGCTTCCGCCGACGGAACCGCTGGATCTCATCCGGCGGACATTCGTCTGGTACCGTGAGCATGGATATCTATAAACGGCTAAAGTCACAGGGGCGCACGGCCGTGCGCCCCTGTGTTCATACGAGGATTTATCTATCGCTGCCTACCCATGGGCAGAGGCGATTCATGAATCGCCTCTGCTCTGGAACTGAGCGGTCGGGTTAAAGCCTCAGCCGACCTTGGGCAGGCGTTCCAAAGCCTCTCGGATCTTCTCCATGGGATACTCGTAATCGACCAGTTCACCGCGCAGGTAGGCATCGTAGGCCGAGAGATCGAAGAATCCGTGGCCGCTGAAGTTAAAGAGGATCACGCGAGCCTCGCCCGCCTCACGCGCCGCTATGGCCTCGTCGACGGCCGCCCGGACGGCATGGGCGGTCTCCGGCGCGGGGATGATCCCCTCGGCCTGGGCGAATTGCACGGCGGCCTCGAAGCACTTCACCTGGCCGTACGCCCGGGCTTCGATCAATCCATGTTCAAAGAGCAGGCTCACCAGGGGTGCCATGCCATGATAGCGCAGCCCACCAGCATGGATGCCGGCCGGTACGAAGTCATGTCCCAGAGTATGCATCTTCACCAGAGGGGTCATCTGGGCCGTATCACCAAAATCGTAAGCATAGATCCCTCGCGTCAAGGAAGGACAGGCCGTCGGCTCGACAGCGATGATGCGCGTTTGCCTGTCGTTGACCAATTTCTCTCGGACGAAGGGGAAGGCCAGTCCAGCGAAATTCGATCCTCCGCCGACGCAGCCGATAACGACGTCGGGGTACTCACCAGCCGCCTCCATTTGCTTGAGCGCCTCCAGGCCGATGATGGTCTGGTGCATCAACACGTGATTGAGCACCGACCCCAGGCTGTATTTGACGTCCTCATGCGTGGCCGCCTCCTCCACGGCCTCGGAGATGGCGATCCCTAGAGAGCCGGGGGACTCGGGATCCTGCTCCAGGATCCGACGTCCAGCCTGCGTTTCCTCGCTGGGACTAGGGATCACCGTCGCCCCCCATGTCTCCATGAGCACGCGACGGTACGGCTTCTGGTGATAGCTCACCTTCACCATGTACACCTTGCACTCGATATCGAAGAAGCGACACGCCATGGCCAGGGCACTTCCCCACTGGCCAGCGCCCGTCTCCGTCGTCAATCGTTTGGTCCCCTCCACTTTGTTGTAGTAGGCCTGGGCGACAGCCGTATTGGGCTTGTGGCTCCCCGGGGGAGAGACGCCCTCGTACTTGTAGTAGATATGCGCCGGAGTGTCCAGCATCTTCTCCAGCCGGCGGGCGCGGATCAGAGGCGTCGGGCGCCACAGCTTGTAAATCTCCTGTACTTCTTCCGGGATGTCGATGTAGCGCTCAGTGCTCACCTCCTGTTGAATCAAAGCCATGGGGAAGAGAGGGGCCAGATCGTCCGGCCCGACCGGCTGTTTGGTCATGGGATGGAGCACGGGCGGCGGGGGGAATGGCAAGTCCGCGACGATGTTATACCATTGCGTCGGCATCTCTCGTTCCGATAAGATGATCTTGGTCTGTCCCATGGGAACCCCTCCATATCAAAGATTTGATAATACCAGTTTAGACGTTTCCCTTAGCGCCTTGGTGACCTCGTGGTGTTTTTCTAAAAGCAAAAACTCTCGTCCCCGAAGGGACGAGAGTTTTAACCCGCGGTGCCACCCTACTTGGGAGGCCATCCTCTAGCCTCCCCTCTCTCGGCTCTTTAACGGGAGCCATCCGGCGCAGCCTACTCAGCCGGGACCACCTGACACGCCGCTCCATAGATCGGCGCCCACCGGCCGTTCAGCTTGCAGCTCCTCGGCCCATTCAGTGCCAGCGCTGACGCCGGGCTCGCACCCTCCCCGGCTCGCTTGGTCCCGCTTCGGCACCTACTAGCCCGATTCCTCGCCGTTTACCACCCAATCGCTAATCTCTTAATCTCCAGGCCCTGCAGTAAGGTGGAGCGAGTATAGCACAGCCGCGATCAGCTGTCAATTGACGAGAGCCGGGACACCAGCGCCCGCAGCAACGCTCCCGCGACGGGATCGGTCCGCAAGCCTTCGTCCGTCAGACGGAAGGTGGAGATCAACACGGTTCCTCGCCCATATCGCCGCCGGGCGATGAGCCCGACCGGCTTGTGGATCCACCCCACGAACAGCCCGGCGTCTACATCCCCCCGGAAATCCCACGGCGACAGCCCCGTGATGACGTGCTCCGGGATCACGGGGCTGAAGCTGAGATCCAGCAACGGGCCTCCAGGCAACGCGGCATACGGCCCCGTCCGGCGCAGCCAGGCGAAGGAACTGGCCCAATCCCCCTGCCAGACCGTCCCTCGCCGCGGCGTGATCTGCACGCGAGACAGCGGCGCCGCTAGTGCCTCCGGCCCGTCCGCCAGAAGCAACAGCCGGCCGCCATCCCGCACCCAGCCTCGCAGCTTCTCCCCAAGCTGGCGGGTGATCGCGATGACGCCAGGGCCCAGCTTATCGGCCAGTGGCCAACCCAGATCCCGCAACGTCCTCGCCAGCCGGGCGTCGGGCGTCCAGAGCGTCACGCCGGGGGTGGGCGCTCGGGCCCCTTCCGGGAGGACGCTGAACGTCAGGTCATTCTCCGCCACGACCCGGCCCGCGGCATCTTCCCAGCGCAGCCGCAGCCGAGCTTGTCGCCCCGCGTCTCCCTCGACAACAGGTGCCAGGAACGTGATGGATTCCAGTTGCACGACCTGGCCGCGCTCGACGTCCGAGATGGATACCTGGCCTTTTGCCATCGACTCATCCACCCACCAGCGCACCACGCCCGGCCCGGGAGCGGTTGCCCCATAGCGGGAGATCCACAATCGGATCGTCACCGGCCCTCCTGACCAGTATGCCCATCGCTCCACCTCGGGGATGATAACGTCATCGGCGTTGATGCGGCCTAGCACATGGTGAAATGCCTTGGGACGCCGATCCATGTCCAGCAGGCCGTTGCACTCCCAGTGTACGTCCGTGAACTCGGTGATGACATATCCCTGGATGCTCCCCCGACGGCGCATGGCTTCGATCTCGAACTTCAGCGCCCGGTATTGGTGCCATTGAGTGGCCTCCACCAGTGCGCCGTAATCGCCGAAGACCCGGTCCAGGCCCCAACGCCGGAAGCGATCCTGGACACCGTGAGGATAGACGACGCCCTCGTTCCGCTCTTGTCCTGTCTCGAACCACCATGGCTCGCCATCCTGCGAGAGCAGATCAGCGTCGGGCAGGCCCCAGTTGCCGAACTCGGATACCACTAGTGGCTCCTGGCCGGTGCGCTCCGCGTCTCCGAAGGGGCTATACGTGGAGGCGGGGCGAGCGGCGAAGATCTCCACCCACTTGTCGAACTCCCGGTAATGGTCGGGGATCGCCCAATACACGTGGTAATCATCCAGATCGCTCTTCACGTGGAAGTTGGGCGGGCACGGGGAGTTGTCCACGATCAGCCGGTGGGGATCGAGCTGCTTGGCGTACGCGTACATCTCCTTGAGCCAGGCTCGATGCGTCGCATCGTTAGGCAGGTCAAGCCCCCATCCCTCGTTGGCGATGGACCAGGCGATGATGGACGGCCGGTTCCAGTCCCGTTCGATCATCCCCTCCAGCGTGGCCTTTGCCCGAGCCTTGGCCTTCTCCGTGAGCAGCTCCCAGTTGGGGATCTCGCTCCAGACGAGGAGGCCGACGCGGTCGGCCGCCCGGTAATAGCGGGGATCGCCTACCTTGATATGAATGCGGAGGCAGTTCAGCCCCAGCTCCTTGGCCTTGCGGAACTGATCCTCCAGGAACCCCTCAGAGGGCGGCGTGGCGATGGTGCCCGGGTAGTAGTCCTGGTCCAGGGCGCCGCGCAGGTAGATGGGCTGGCCGTTGAGCAGGATCCGTCCGTCTTTGGCCTCGACGGTGCGGAAGCCGAACGTGTCATCCGTGCGGTCAACGACCTCTCCCCGATGGATCAGGCGGGCCTCGGCTCGGTAGAGCGCGGGTGACTCCGGCGACCACCAGGCGAAGTCAGGCGTGCGCAGGACCAGTGAGGCGGAGGCGTCGCCAGCTGATAGTTCGCGCCTTCCCTGGGCCACCATTCTGCCGTCGGGATCACAGATCCCGACCTCCACGGCCATCTGTGATTCGGCCGGGGCGCTCAGCCGAACGTCCACGGTGACCTGAGCCTGACCTGGGTCGGGAGTGATGCGGATCGGGTACAGGTAGATGGGATACCGCCTCTCAAGCCAGACGGACTGCCAGATGCCGCCGATGGGGCCGTACCA
>DUEN01000236.1 GCA_011176545.1 Caldilineae bacterium
ACTGATCACCCTTAAGGGATCGGGAGTCTCTCTCGCGCCGCTTCGACCAAGCCCACTGCCGAGGCACACCTGCCTCGTCCTCACTTGGTAAGGGGTTCTCCAGCGCCTCTAGTTAGGGGTATCTTGCGTGCTTATATCTTATACAAAAGCGGTCGTTCGCGCAAGTGCAGCAGGCATCTCAGCGTTCTTCTCGGTTATCCAGGCCGGAAGATGAACGACGACGCGCGGCTATGGTGAAATGTTTCATCTAGACTAGTAGGGGCGACTCTCAGAGTCGCCCCATTGGCATCAAGTTAACGATGCTGAGGGAGTCTTAGCTCATAGAGACGAAATCCATCTCACGTATCACCTTGCGATCAGGCATTCAACTCCAAGCGCTCTGGCTGCAGACGACCCTCATCCCCCGTCCTCCTTCTCCCTGGCCAGGGAGAAGGAGGCTTGGTTGGGCTTGTGGTGGCGACGCAGCGAAGCTGCGCCGCCACCACAAGCCATTCCCAGTCCCCCCTCCCCAGCGAAGCGGATTGGGGAGGGGGGACTACAGGGGGGTGGGGCACCATATAATGTCTGAGGCAACCGGGCCAGTCACCTACGGAGGCATGCATCGCCTCTACTTAAGCGATTTGTATATCATCCTCATGTTGGTGAGGGACAGATAGCGGGGCCTCTCCCTCTTCGAGGATATCCGGTGATGGATCCGCCGCCCAGTCGGGCTCTGGCTCCGCCGAAGCGGGATAAGGTCCTTCCATGATGCGAGCCAGCGTGGCGACGATGGCGAACCAGACCGTGGCGGCCAGGAAGGGGATGAGCGTCGTGGTGATGAGGCCGATGACCTGGGCTTCCATCTGGCCGGGCCAGTCCGGCTGCATACCCGCCGCGGCCAGCAAACCGGTGACGCCCTGGCCCGCGACGCCGAGATACTGATCAACGCCGATGCCGTTCCATCCCTGCCCGACCACGCCATCGGCGAACAGGCCCACGGCCAGGATGCCCAACACGGCTCCCGACCCATGTGTGGCGATGACGCCGGTGAGATCGTCCAGGCCCAGCACGTGGTCTACAGTGTACGTCACCAAGGGCACGAGCAGCCCGGCCACCGCGCCGGTGAGTAAGGCGGCCCAGGGAGGCATGAAGGGCCCGGCCGCCAGCGCGGCGATCGCCCCGGCGGCGATCCCCCGTGCTGCCATCAGCGCGTCGTATCGGCCCGTCACGAACCAGTTGTACGCCATGGGGATCAGCACGCCTCCCGTTGCGGCCAACAGGCCATTGAGCGCCCCGCGGATGAGGGAGGCATCCGACAGATCCAGCAGAGGGCTCGCGTAGCTCCACCCCAGGCTCCCTGCCACGAGCAGGATGGCGCCCAGGGTGGACAGTAAGGGCAGGTGTACGGGAGGCAGATCAACAGGTTCTTCTTCATAGTGGCGGGGCCGTCGGGGGCAGAAGATGAGGATGCCAGCCAGGGCGACGGCGGCGCCCAGGAGGTGAACCCCGGCCGCGCCACCGAAGTCAATTAATCCATGTCCCAGGCCGAGGTTCTGGCCCAGGTTGGCCAGCCATCCGCCTCCCAGGATCCAGTTGCCGATCAGGGGATACAGGACGGCCCCCACCAGGAGGCCGCCGATCGCGGAGGCCAGTGTGGGCGAGCGGCCCCGCAGGCTGAGTAGAGGGATGAGCACAGCCGTGGTCACCCAGGGTAGCTGCGAAAAGAAGAGCATATACGCGGTGGGTGTCGCCGCCTCACGTAGCAGTCCCCAGCCGCTCAGGCCCACCATCCCCCAGCCGGGGCCCCACTCCGGCCCCAGCGCGGACCATTCCCATACCAGGTCCTCCAGTCCGGGGAGCTCGTGGACCAGGCCCACGCCGCCGAACTGGATCCCGAAGCCGACGGCCCAATACCCCAGCGTGGCCAGGCCGACCGCCATCAGTCCGGTCAGCGCGGCTCCTCGGGCCAACGGAGGCTCCATGCCCCCGGCGGCGATCAGCACGAATCCGATAGGGACCAGCCAGGCGAGGCTCCCGGCCATCAAGGGCCAGAGGATCGTCCTTTCGCCCTGGGTGGGCTGGGCGACTTCACCGGCCGCGGCCATACCAAGGGTGAGGAACGTCAGCGCCGCGGCCCCGATCAGTGCTCGTGCGAGTTGGCGTCTTTCCATGATGAGCGAGATGGTTACTCTCATATAGGATGGGTGAATTGTACCAGAATCCCGGACAACGCACAAGAGGAGACGCGCCGCGCCTGTTAGTTGATGCCATGTTGGGCAGGCTGGCGCGCTGGCTGCGGCTTTTGGGCTGCGACACCGTGCTGGCCTCCAACGATGAACACGACGCCGATCTGGTGCGTCGCGCGCGGGCGGAGGACCGCATCATCCTGACGCGGGATACCTCCCTGGCGCGGCGGCGCGGCGTCTCCGTGATGTGGATCGCCAGCATGGACCTGGCTGAGCAGCTTCGCCAGGTGGTGACATGCCTGGGGATCGGGAGGGAGCGCATCGGCACACGCTGCCTCATGTGCAATAGCAGTCTGACGCTCCTGGACCGCGAGGCGGCGCGCGATCGGGTGCCGCCGTACGTGTGGGAGACCCAGGAGCAGTTCCACTACTGTCCCGGATGCGACCGGGTCTACTGGGCAGGCACGCACTGGGAGCACATGCGGGCCAGGCTCGTCGAGATGCTGGGGCCGATCATGGACGAGGAGTGATCGGGCGTCACCGCGCTCCACGGGATAAGTAGCGGATCCCCCAGCGGGATCACGTCGGGTCCCCGATAGAAGCCGATACGAAGGCTGTACGGGCCGGAGGGGAGGGCTTCCGGCAAGGTGATCTCATGTCGGTCGCGTAGCACCTCGCCGGGCTGCCATAACGATGTCGGATAGTAGACGCCCCCGGGCGGCGCGTCGTGCTGGGCGATCTTCTCGCCGGCGCCATCGAGCAGATGCACGAACGACGTGTAGTCCGCATCCAGCACCCGCAACGGCTCCCAATAGAGGGTGATCCTCAACAGGCTTCCGGGTTGGGGCTGCGGCGGCCTGACCTCCATGGCCAGCAACCTCATCGCATCCCCGATGACGCCCAGGGGTTCCCCTGATGGCCGCGTCACAACCCTCTCGACGCGAACGACGGCTCCCATCGGCTGCAGGTCAAATCGCACATCCAGCCCCGGCATGGGCTTGATCAGGAAGACGGGGCGTCCTGTGCGTAGCACGGACTCCGTGACCTGGCCCACGTTCAGCCACCCCGGCCGCTGGACGAGGAGCGGGAACACGCCTGTGAGATCCGGCCGTCGGCGCTCCACATGCTGAAGGTAGATCAGAGGGGCGATCTCGTCTCGATCGTTGCTGACCAGGATGGCGCGCTCGGGCAGAGGCTCCCTCAGGATAGCCTCCCAGAACTCGCGCGCCCGGCGATCCGAGCTCCGATCGACGAGGGGGAAGAACGTCACAATCGCCAGGATGGGCAGCAGCAGCCCCAACGCGGGGATCACAGGCGCCGCCTTTCGCGTCCATCGCGTTGCTATCGCCGCCAGCGCTGCCAGGCCGATCCCCGCCCACACGGCGGCGATGAGATAAACCGGCACATACAGCACATAGATGTCCCCGATGCCGTAGAAGAGGTTGAACCCCATCTGGGCCAGGAGGATCAGGCCGGTCGGCGCCAAGAGTTGCCAGCGCTTCTGTCTGATCAGCCAGATCGCGCCGATTGTGGCCAGGAGCAGTCCAGGGCCGCTTAGATTGCGCCAGAGCAGGTCCAGGGCGGCGGGGAGCTGTCCCCATGCCTGCGCGGGCGTCAGCAGCTCACCGGCGAAGGCGCGTCCCATCACGAAGGCCAGG
>DUEN01000237.1 GCA_011176545.1 Caldilineae bacterium
CCGCGATCTGACGCCGAAGCGCGTCGTCTGGTATCACATGCTCACCTCCGAGCCTGGGAGACACGACCTGGAGAATTATCTCGGAGGCATCTATCTCTTCGGCGATAATCCCACTATGGCGATGTTTGCCGGGACTCAGCATAGCGGAGCTCCCGGCAAGGAAATCTATCCGACTTTACTGGCCGGCGGAACGTTTGGAGAGGCGTGGCGAGACGCGCTCCGATTTTTCGTGGCGCACAAGGATGAAGCCGCTCATAACCGTGTGGCATGGCTGAGAGACGGGATAGAAGAGTGGCACTATCGAATGGAGTATCGGACCCCAGGGATCCTGCTTGGCGATGGAACCTTGGGCTTACCTCCCCGCTATCAAACCCTTAGTCAGGAGGATGAATGACATGGTCGCCGCTCCCGAGCGTGTCAGATGGCGAGAGATGTTCGAGATCGCATTGCAGGGCAAGCGGGCATATGTTAATCCTTTTCGAGAGGTTAAGGTCGCTGCTCGGTTTATCTCCCCTGCTGGTCGTCAGGTCCGAGTGCCTGGTTTCTATGATGGAAATAGTATCTGGCGTATACGCGCATCCCTCGACGAGATCGGCATATGGCGCTACGAGGCGAGGTCCTCAGATCCCTCAATGGAGCAACGGGCCGGTTTCATCGAGTGTGTGGATTCCGAAAACAAAGGCTTTGTCCGCCCTCATCCGGATAATCCTTATGCCTTCGCCTATGAAGATGGCACCCCTTTCTTCCACATGGGGGATACCAGTTACAATTTGGTCATTCTCGACCGCGAGACACAACGTCTGCCCTATCTGGAGCGGCGGCAGGCTCAGGGCTTTAGCCTGATCCGCTTCATGCTTTACCATGATCCGGAGCATGCCTGGCCGTTTGGAGGCACGCCGGAAGATCCGGACCTTGATCGGCTGAACGTGCATCATTTTCGGCATATCGACGGCATCATGGACGACTTGCTTGCCCATGGGATGTGTGCCGAACTCATTCTGGAACAGTTCTATAACGGCGTGATGTGCCGTCCCGAGCTGTGGACGCCTGAGCGGGAGCGGGCATGGTTGGATTACGTGGTTGCTCGCTATGCCGCCTACAGCAACCTGGCTTATTGGACGTTGGCGAACGAATACGAGACCTATCCTGATGGAATGTACCGCTTCGACTATCCGGAGGATGTCGAATGGGCTGAGCGCACCGCACGCTACGTCCGTCGGATTGATCCCTATCATCATCCGATAGCGGTACACCCGGATCGCTCAGATCCGATGGTGGGGCGTCTCTTCGGGCCAGGACGAGAATTCGACATCGTGATGCGTCAGACGAAGGGAAAACGATACGACGTTGGTGGATATGATGATGGTAGTGGAGCTGGTGTCGAGAACAACGTGCTGCAAGATCGCTGTTACAACAAGCCGGTAGTCGTGGCCGAGTTTGGTTATGAGTATAACGGCTATACCACGCGGGGATGCAATATCTCGACGGACTTGCTCCGTCGCCAGGCGTGGCGGATCGTGATGGGGGGCGGGCACTTCAGCGCCGGATTCCGCAGCACCGTCTATAACTTTCCGGAAGAGATCGAGTTCGACATCGCCAATAATGGCGGTCAGGCTGCCGACCAGCTAGCGTATCTACAGGCCTTTATGACCGCGGGCGCGTATTGGCAGCTTCACCCAGCCCCTAGCCGTGTCACGCCGCCTCATCTCTGCCTGGCCGATGAAGGTCGTGAATACGTGTGTTTCTTACCAGACCCAATACCATTACGATTGGATTTGAAAGGTGTAAGCGGGCGGTTCTCTGTGACGTGGTTGAACCCGATCACAGGGGAGAAGCACAGGGGGGCAGACTGTGAGGCTGGAGGCGAATTAACGCTGGCTTCCCCGTTTACTCCTGAGAGTGTGGTCCGACTAAGAGCATTGGGACTTGGCGATGATCATGGCCATTGACCACTAGAGCGATCAGCAAGGTGACACGTATAGACTTCCTTGCTTGGATGTGATGCTACCATTCGATCAACACGCCAAGAAACTCGGCGGGGCGTTCGATGAGCGCGCCGCGAAGAGATCACGGACTACAGTTACGACATCCGGGTTGTGACGGACCCGGCGGGTGGGAGTGTCCCCGGCTTCCCGCCTGTGGCGCATGCGGATCTGGATGGGGGCGATATGGTGCTGACAGGCCCCGGCGTGGGGGTGTATCTGGCGTTCTCCGTGCCGACCGCCTGGCTGGGGTTGATTGGCCGTGAGGGATACCGGCTGCACGTATTCGGCGCGGCGGAGGCCATCGAGGCGCCTGATTGAGCTGTTCGCGAGGTGAGGCGATGGAGATCAGCCCACTGGCGCTATCCGCGCTGGTCGCGATCTGGCTGCTGCCCTGTGCTATCCAAGACTGGCGTACCCGCCACCTCTCCAATTGGCTGACCATCCCTTTCTTCCTGGCGGCTTGGCCGGTAGCGCTCGTGACCGAGCGCCTCCCCATGACGTTGGCGGTCTTCGCCGAGGTCTACGTCGCCTGGGCGGTGAAAGCCGGCCTGGGGCCAGCGAACGGGAAGATCGCCGTGAGCCTGGCCGCGTTCGCCCCTCAGGCGCTGCTAATGGGCGTCGCGTTGCAGGCGTTGGCGTTTCTGGCCTACGGCTCCAGGAGCGGAAGGGAGCGACGATCCCTGCAGTGGCCTGGTTCTTCGTCGGGACCGCATTGCTGACACTGGGCACGACGGTCACGGTGGTCGGAACGACGTTGGAAGGATAGAGGTCTACGACTGCATGTTAGGAATCAAAGGGCCTCTCATCGCGTCATGACTATTGGTAGAAACACGCGTTCTGGTAGCCCCTCCATTGACATCAGTGCATAGATGCCTACTTGGTCAAACTGCACTGTCACCGACCGCTGCTTTACATCCACTTGTCCACCCATTAACTCCCAGGTATTTGTTACCGAGTTCCAACGATATATGCTCAGTTTGGTTGGGCTTCCAATTATATCAGGATGATAGAACAACTTCAACACCCCGGGACGAGCTAGCTTTACCCACCCCCCGGAGAATTGCACACTATACGCATTTCCCACCACTCGCCGCCCCGCTGGCAGCGGCTGTGGCACTGCGCCTGTAGGCATCAGCACTGCGTAAGCAGTCCTGTTCCCTACACTGTTCTCATCCAGGTGTATCCATACATTTCCGTCCGTGGTGTGCAAATCCTCTTCTGTATCACCCTCCGCGGCCAGCAGAGTGAAATTGCTGTCCACTGCTATCATCTCTCCCTGCGGTCCCAACCCTCGCACGTGCAGGCCACCAGAACCCAGGAGAGGCGCTGGGAAGCTCACTATGCTGGAGTAGACACCGGTGCCAGGGCTATACGCCAGCGGTGTGCGTATCGGCGGAGCACTCCCTGGGGGTACTACTAATGCATACAACGCCCCTCCAGGCGCCACTCCATGCAGTGTCAAGTGCAACGTGCTCCCTTCGCTACTAGGAATCAGGGTGACGTAGGGATTGATTGTCTCAGCCGCGGCTTGGAGCTCGCTTGCAGGCCTCAAAGGCAAAGTGTACGTCGGTGCCTGACCCACCGGCAGCTCTCCCCACCTACCCCCATCAGGACTTTGCACTCGCAGCACAGTTCCTTCCACTGCCCCATATATCACAATACGGCCTTGGGTATCGGTAAAGCCCTGGTCAATCACATGCCCGTTGGGAAAGACCAGATAAACGAGGGCTCCCTGATAGCCCTGGCCGTCCTCGTCCAACACGGTCAGATAGCGCGGCGGGGGATCCGCGCCTTTATTGTGTACCTCAACTTGCGGAAATGGAAGCAAGTCAGTGGGAAACGCATCCGGTCCCGGTATTACACCACCCCGATCAGCCGGCGTGAGGATGCGCCAGCGATCCAGCTCGGTGGTGTCCGCGTAATGC
>DUEN01000238.1 GCA_011176545.1 Caldilineae bacterium
ACCGGAACCAAGATCCTCATCAGTCCCCTCCCAACTCAAAGATCCATCGCTTCTACCAGCAACTCAACGATGTCCTTCACCACCAGGCGCTCGGCGCCCGGCACGACCTTCACCGCGTCCTCGAAACGCGGGGGTTCATATGGACAGGCCACGGCCAGGATATCCGCCTCGACGGCCACCGCCTCTCGCACACGCCACTCGGAGAGTCGCACGCGAGCCTTCTCCCACTGGAAGCCATCCAGCCACATACCACCACCACCCCCACCACAACACAGGCTGGTGGCACGATGATGCGACATCTCCACCAACTCCACCCCGGGGATAGCGCTCAGCAAGGCGCGCGGCTCGTCGTAGACGCCGTTCGCGCGGCCGAGATAGCAGGGGTCGTGGTATGCGATCTTGGCTTTGAGCTCTCGTTTCAGCAGGGGCTTAAGCTGATCTAACCGCTCGACCAGGAACTGGGTGTAGTGTCGCACCGGATAGGCGATGCCCAACGCCGGATACTCGTTCTTCAGCGCGTTGTATGCATGTGGGTCGCCGGTGATGATCTCGTTGAACTGATACTTACGGAAAGCCCGGCCATTCTTCTCGGCCAGCATCTCGAACAGCCCACGCTCGCCGGCCAGCCGCTGCGAGTCGCCGTCGCTGTTCTCCTCAGACCCCAGGATGCCGAAGTCCACCTCCAGCGCGTTGAGCACCTTGGCCAGCGCCCTGCTGACGTGTTGCACGCGCGGATGATAGGATCCATAATCGCCGACGAACCAGAGGACATCTACGGGCCGACGAGCTCTGGCCATAATGGTGACCTCTGGCTCAATCCCTTTGGCCCAATCCGCTCGCCTCCGCGGCGATTCTCCCAGGGGATTGCCATACCGCTGCGAGTTCGCCAGCGCGTCTTGAAGCTCGGCCGGGACTTCCCCGGCGAGGAGCAACTCCTCCTTGGTACGAGCCAACAGGCCCGGCGTCAGCGGGATCTTAGAGGGGCAGACCTGGGTGCAGGCATAGCAGGAGACGCACATCCAGACCGTGTCGGAGGTCGTCACCCTGTCGAACATGTTCGCGCGCAGGGCGGCGATCATGCGGCTGGGCGGGAAATCCATCACATAGCCGAAGGGACATACGCCGCTGCACGTCCCGCACTGCAGGCAGGTCCGAATCCGTTCGCCGTCTGGCAACTCCTGTAAACTGGCATAGAACGTCTCAGTGAAGGAGCGGTTCTCAGTGATCGTGGCCATCTCCATGATGGCACCTCCTAATAAACCCTTGTCCGTTCAGCCGGGTGCCGGCAACACGCTCGCCAAACGCATACGGGTATCGCGCAAGCGCTGCGCGATGACACTGGCCACCTGTCGATAGAGATGGTACCCCAACACGTAGTCCTCCTCCGCCAATCGACGCAATGAAACGCTGTCGATAGCCACCACTCGCGTAGGGGTACGGGCCTCTCCGCTGGCCGTGTACTCGTATGGGGATACCAATGTAGACCAACCCACGACTTCGCCTGCCCCTAAAACCTCGACGGGGATGGAACGTCCTAAAACGTCAACGCACATCCTCAACTCAATAGCTCCGCTCAAGATCAGATAGAGCTTATCGGCAGGCTCCTCTTCGCGGAAGATCGTCTCTCCCGCCGCATACACCTCCTCCTCGGAGATCATGGCCAGACGGGTGAGTTGGTCCTCCGTCATCGGAATGAAGAAGGGGGATCGACGAAACACTTCGGGCGACACCATGGTCCACTCTCCTTTCCACGCCCGGATCGCTCTCTCCAGTCCCTGGTCGGAGAGCCTACACCCCCTACTGTAAGTTTAGGTCGCCCCCCATAGCATCGCCAGCCCCCTAATGACCATTCCAAGGCATGAAAAAAGGCCATCTTGCGATGGCCCAAACGGAGTATGTGAGATCAACCGATGGAGCTATTGCCCGTATCCCCTCCCCAGGATGTAATTCTCAAGCTGCTGGATC
Organism: Caldilineae bacterium; assembly: GCA_011176545.1. Taxonomy (GTDB): domain Bacteria; phylum Chloroflexota; class Anaerolineae; order DUEN01; family DUEN01; genus DUEN01. Next base: position 1,966 of record DUEN01000238.1, read on the forward strand.
GTCACCTGCTGATCGGAGATGATCGCCTTGACGACGTCGCCGATGGAAATGATCCCCACCAACCGGCCATCCTCCAACACAGGAAGATGCCGAATACGTTTCTCCGTCATCAACGTCATGCATTCTTCGATGGTCTGTTCAGGGCTCACATAGTATACCTTCGAGGTCATGATCTCCTTGACCGGGGTGTTCAGGGAGGAGCGTCCTTTCAAGATCACCTTCCTCGCGTAGTCCCTTTCGGAGAGGATACCCACAACCTCTCCCTCCTCCACCACGAGGACGGCGCCGATATTCTTGTCCGCCATCAACTGAAGCGCTTCATAAACGGTAGCATCCGGCGAAACGGACCATACATCACGCCCCTTCACGTTCAGGATGTCTTTGACAAGCTTCATGAGACTCCTCCCTTACTGTATATCTGCGAGACTCCCATCACTTGCACACCTACACCTTGATGGGCTGCAAGCGACCTCGCTCTCGTCTTACACCATTTTACACCATCAGCAACAGTTCGGCTACCCCCCTTTACGGCCATTTTCAGGTATCCATAAGGCAACCCAAGGGGGCAGAAAGGATTATGCCGGCTTACTCCAGATGCGTGCTGCTGATGAGATCCTCTTGCAGCGCGTAGATGGCGGCCTGGACGCGGTTTTGGAGGTGGAGTTTGTCCAGGATATTACGCAGGTGCTTTTTGACGGTGTTCTCACTGATGTGCAACTGGCACGCGATCTCCAAGTTGGAAGCCCCTTTCGCCACCAGGGCCAGCACCTCTCGCTCCCGCTCCGTGAGCTCATCGGGGCCAGCCGGCCGGGCCTCATCTCGCGCCTGCCGGGCGAACTCGTCGAACATCTTGGCAGCCATCACCCCAGAGATGGGAGCCTCGCCGCGGAAGAGCCCCTCCAGCATTCTCACGAGCTCCTCGACGCGCGTGTCCTTCAACACATAGCCCTCAGCGCCCGCCTTGACGGCCTCCAAAAGGTCGTCCCTCGATTCGGACATCGTCAGGATCACCACCTTAACATCCGGCGATTCCTGCTTGATCTGCCGGATAGCGGCGAACGCGGACGTTCCCGGCATGCGAATATCCATGAGCACCAGATCAGGTTGTAGGCGCCGAACCGCCACGAGCGCTCCCGCGGCGTCCGCGGCCTCCCCAACCACCTGGATCTCCTCGAAATCGGACAGCAGGTTGACTAGCCCCTGGCGAAAGAGGGCATGATCATCCACCACGAGCACGGTAATGGGTTTCATAGCCAACCACTTCCTCCTCGACATGCATCCTTACAGGGAAACGCGCTTCGACCCGCGTTCCCCGGCCAAGAACGCTCTCTACACGCAACCTTCCTCCAACGCTCTCACACCGCTCCCGCATCAGGTGCAGGCCGAAATGTCCTCGCTTCGCATCCTCCAGCCTGAACCCCTGTCCATCGTCCTCGATGGTGACCACGACCATATCACCATCAACCTGGAAAGTCACCCAGACGTGCTGTGCCCTGGCATGCCGGCGCACATTGCGCAGCGCCTCCTGCACCACGCGCAAAAGTTGTAGTTCAATGAGAGGCGGCAACTCCAACGCCGCGGCATCCTCAACCTCCAACTCCGTCTCAATGCCCCAGCGTTCCTGAAAATGCCGAAGATACTCGCTCAAGCACACGATCATATCACCCGGGCCAGTCGCACAGCGCAGCCCCAGGATGGCCTCACGGATCTCCCCCTGCATCTTCTGAGCCAGATGCTCAACTTCCTGAAGTGTCATGGCCGCTTCGGAGACTCGTCCAGCCAACAACGCGCGCCGGGCTGTCTGAATCCGTAAGTCAATGTAACTCAGATCCTGGGCGATCCCATCATGCAATTCCTGGCTGATACGCTCCCACTCGCGGGCCACCGCCACAGCCTGCATACTCTCCTGCCACTGAGCAAGGTCCTGATCCCCCAGAGGCATCTGACGGATATGCCAGCTCGCAACCGACTCCAGTTGCGCCCCCAGACGAGCGACCTCTCGCATGAGACGGATCTGTGCCTCCTCAGCCCTCCGGAGAGCGTCCTCGCGCTCCCGCTCCAGAAACTGAATCCGTCGCTGCGTCTCCAAATCGAAAAAGCGCAAGAAGCGTATGACGCTCACCGCCAAAGCCAGCACGGTCAACGGCGGCATGATGGTTGCCAAGGTCACGATATGCTGGCGGAGGGGGATGGATCGCAGCATGGCCAGCAGATCCGCCGGTAAGATCACCACGCCGACGACGGCCGTATGCAACACGAACGCGGCCGCGACCATCCGGGCATCTCGGTCGGAGTTCTTCAAGCCCATGGACCGCAACTCGGTGCGGAGCATGGCGAAAGCCACCGCGGTGAACGCCAGTCCTGGAAGATAGAGCAACCCCATCGTCAGAAGGCGAGCCAGGCCAAACCGGGAGGACAACGTCGCCTCCCCCAAGGCCACGCCCAGACAGATCGCGCACAGAATGAAAGGGATCATACGTAAGCTGGTGAGGTGACGCTGGAACCGCTGAAGGAGGATGACGAGACCGAAACGCAGGAGGAAAGCGGCAGCGACGGCAGACAACCCGACCTGCGTATAATAGATCACCCGTCCGTCGATAAGTCCCCAAGGCTGCGCCGCGCTCAACCATGTGGCCAGGCTTTGCATCAAGGCGAAAACGCCAAGATAGCGGAGTTGCTTAGCCAGAGGAAGCTCACGACCATAGGGGATGGACAGGATGATGGCCTGCCCCATCACAAAGCTCGCCAACCCCGTGATGAACAAAGCCAGGCCACAGACCCAACAGACCACGCTGGCGTATAAATCTGCCATCTCCGCCTCCGCAGCCCAGGCAGCCTCGCCGCTGCCTGGAAGCCATCAACGGCCGATGGCGATGAGCTCTCAGAGCACGTCTGAGAAGGCTTCTGCTTGAATCGGGAAAGGATAAGTTCCCTCTGATCACCTACGCCTGACGATCCAGCGATGAAGGACCTTGTCGCTACCAGTCCTGTGGATAAACCCTCAACCTGCCGTCATGAGAGCGTGGACAAGGTTGTCTGCGTGCGAAGGGCAGGATGTGCGAAGTCGGGAGAAGCGATGGACGTCGATCGCCAGGATGAGAGACGGCAGTGAGGAATCGAGCGTGACAGATGCCACATGTATGTGATTGTTTCCACATATATTATACCACATTAGCCGCTCTTTCGCTCACTTTTCGAGACCTTTTTCAGGTGGAATGGGCTTCATCACTCCTCTCGGAATCCGGCCCCCTTGCGGGTAATGTGGTATAATGCCCTATCTCCAATCAGATCCAATTGGTGATATCCATGAGGGATAAACTTAAAGCCCCTCATTGCCGGGTGACGTATATCGGTCACGCGACTACATTGATCGAGATGGCTGGCCTCCGGATCATCACGGATCCGGTATTACGTGATAGCCTCTGGCACCTGCGGCGACGAGCCCCTAACCCCAGCGATCGCCTGCTGAACGAACGGCCGCCAGACGTCGTGTTGTTGACCCATTTACATAACGACCACACGGATCTGCCATCCCTGCGTATGTTGCCCCAGGATATTCCCATCATCGCGCCCGTAGGATCGGCCAGATATTTGAGGAAGCGGCTCAAGCAGAGGATCGTGGAAATCACGACAGGTGATGAGCTCAAGGTAGGTGCCCTGCGAGTGATCGCCACTCCGGCCGAACATAACGGCTTCAGCCCTCCGCCCCGCCCCAACGTGCCCGTGCTCAGTTACATCATCCGCGGCCCTATCGTCTTCTACTTCGCCGGGGACACCGATCTCTTCGATGGCATGGCGGATATCGGCCGCGAACACCGGCCGGACGTCGCCTTGCTCCCCGTCAGCGGGTTCGGGCCATACGTCGGGCGAGGACATCTCACCCCTCGCACCGCGGCCCAGGCGCTTCGCCTGTTGCATCCCAGCGTGGCCATCCCCGTCCACTGGGGGACGTTAAGCCCGGCCGGGCCAGGATGGCACCGTTGGTCCTTCCTGGACGATCCCCCGTACGCCTTCCTGGCCCACGCCGCCCGAGAGGCGCCCGAGACAGAGGTCCGCATCCTGGAGCCCGGCCAGGAGACCGTATTCCCCGGCTGTTCAGTGGTGGCCGAAGAACCCCATCGCACTCGCCATCCTCGGCCGAGGGATGGGAGACGATCACGCTAGGAGGCATAGGTGAAACGACTTCTGACGATATTGACGAGCCTGCTCATCATCAGCGTCGGACTCCTCGCCTGCGAAGAGGCCCCGACGCCGCCTCCCTCGCCGCGCCCGACCATACCCATGGCCACCCGCCCCGCCCCGACGCCCAGCCCCACGCCCACATCGCCGCCCACGCCCACGCCGTCAGCTACTGCCAGGCCGCGCGCCATCGACGCGGGATGGCCCAGCGCGGCCGGGGGGCCTGACCGCGCTCGATTCAACCCGGTCGCGCACCCTGGACAAGCCCTGCCTCTCTGGCGTCTCAGCTTCCAGCCATGGGGTGAGCAGGCCGTACACCCGGTGGAAGTCGCCGCCTCTCCCGAGGCCGTCTTCACCATAGATTCTGTCGGCCGGGTCCTGCGCGTAAACGTCCAAGATGGAGGGGCAGAGGCGCAGGCCCTGCTCTGGCCCTATGGGCCACGCGGCACCGTCCCGGGCGCCGCCCTCGCCCTGACGGAAGAAGTGCTTTTGGTATCCGCCACCGACACATATTTCTCCCCGCAAGCCCATCTGCCCTACTTCCGCGGCAAACTCGTCGCCTTCAACGCGCAGGATCTGACCCGTCTGTGGGAGCTTCCCGGGCTCTTCGGGCATAATTACCAGATCATCGCCCAGCATGGCCAGGTCGCCGTCACCACCGACGAAGACACTATCGCCATGTATCAGGCGCGTACAGGGCAGGTCGTCTGGTATCGCCAGGAGGCCTATCGAAGCAGGCATCTCCTGGCCGCCACAGGCGATACCCTCTTCCTGCGCGAGACGACGACGGCCCCACCGGAGCAGCGCGGGCCCTATGAACGCCGCCAGGCCTTCGTCGCCCTGGATTGGGTCACGGGACAAGTTCGCTGGGAGACCCGGCCCTCGCTGACAGATGATGTGGTTGGGGCCCTCACGGATGGCGAACGGCTCTACCTACTCGCTCCTCCTGATCATCTGATCGCCCTCGACATCGCCGATGGCCAGGAACTGTGGCGTCTCGATGCCGGCCCGACCCACGAGAGAAGCCCCATCGCCGCGGCCTATGGGAAGCTCTATGGCGTTCGCCTCCCCGATCAAGCGCTCGTCGCCTATGAGGCGGCCACAGGACGAGAGCTCTGGCGGACGCCACTTCCGGGAACGTGGTCCACGCCCGCGTTGGCCGTAGCCGATGGCTACGTCTATCTCTGTGAGGAAGGCGAAGGCGGCCCCCGTCTGATCATCGTGGACGCCGAGACGGGACAGCTCGTCTCTCGCGAGGAGGCGGTCCGTGCCCGAGTGGGGCTTGCCACGCCCTATCCCGGACTGGCCATCGCCGCCGATCGGCTGATCTTGGCCGGACGTGATCTGCGCGCCTTCGGCCAGCAAGGCGAACCTGTCAGCCTCCCCCCAATGCCATCGCCGGAGTTCGCCCAGCCTCTATTACCATCCGACGAGGTGCTATACGAGTCAACGGAGCTCGGCAATGGGGAGATATGGGCCCGCGCGGCCGACGGCTCCCAGCCACCCCGCAATCTCACGCACCACGGAGCTGACGACTGGGATCCGGCAGGCTCGCCTGATGGGACGCGCGTCGCGTTCGAATCGTATCGCAGCGGCACCAGCAACGTGTGGGTGATCGACCGTGACGGCGAGGAGGCTATCGCTATCACCCGAACCGACCGGCATGACATTTATAATCTGCATCCCACCTGGTCGCCTAACGGCGAGTTCATCGCCTTCGCCAGCACGCAGACCGGTGAGTTCCAGATCTGGGTGGCCCGCGCCGA
>DUEN01000239.1 GCA_011176545.1 Caldilineae bacterium
ACAGAACGCATCATTCACCGCTTCGTAAACGTAATCGGTGTTGATCAGGGTCATGAGCTCGGCTGATGTATTGATGATGGCTTCGTACCGGCGCCACATCTCCTCCATCGCCTGTCGCTCGGCGATCTCATGCTCGAGCCTCGCGCCGGTCTCGGATAGCTCTCGGGTGCGCTCGGTCACGCATTGCTCCAATTCGGCCGCCCACGCACGGGCCTCTTGATGGAGGCGCGCGTTCTCCAGGGCAAGAGCTACCTGGTTAGCGAAGGCGACAACGGCCGGCACGTCAGCCTCCGTCAGATTGGATCCGCTGATCGCCAGGAGGCCGACTGCTCGATCGTTGAGCATCAGCGGCGCGCAGATGCTCTGTTTTATTCCCAGCAGGTTCGTCAACTGGTGGGTCAGGGAACGCAGTGGACCAGGAAGGGCCTCAGCGACGAGACTAGCGCTAGCCTCCTGATCTCTGAAGACCGCCTCCGCCTTTTCAATCATCCGCTGATAAGAGCCTCCCGGGGTCAATGGGAGGCGGTAATCCTGTATGGAGAAACCGGTCAACTTCTCGAGCTGCTCGATGAGAGGGGGCTTAAGGCTCTCCTTCGGGATGACGAGATGTTTGCCATCTTCGGTCGTCATCAAGACGACGGCGTGGTAGCCCAATCTGGCCGCTTTATCGCTCATCACCCGGTAGGCTTCCCCCGGTGTGCGTGCGCGGAGGATGGCCTGGGAGACCTGGCTGAGGGCCAGCAGCAGGCGACGGCTGTGGGCCGTCTCTTCCAGAGAACGACGTAACGCTTCTTCGGTCCGCATCTGTTCGGCAAGCGCCCGCTGAAGTTGTCGGTTGATGTTCAGCAGCTTCGCGGTACGCTCGGCCACCTGCCGCTCCATCTCCTCCGCGTAAAGTCGCGTCTGCTCCTGTAGCCGGGCTCTCTCCAGCGCTATGGCCGTCAGATTGGCGAAGGATTGAAGCACCTGTACACGCTCCTCGGAGAAGCTGCCTGGCTCGGCGCTATAGACGTTAAGGGTGCCCAACACCCTCTCGCCGACGCACAGGGGAAACGCGGCTGAAGAGCGGAACCCGCGTTTCAAGGCTTCCGCTCGCCACGGCTCGTAGGCAGGGTCGGTTTCGATCTGGTTCGTGACCGCGAGTTCTCCTGTGCGGATGGCCGTACCGGTGGGGCCGCGTCCGGTGGGGCTTTTGTTTCGAGTGATATGGATGGCTTCCAGGTATCCTTCTTCGGCGCCATAGACCTTGGCAGGGTGCACTTCGACGTCGCCTTCGGTGATCAATCCCACCCAGGCCATTTTCGCTCCGAAATGCTCCACTGCCAGCCGGCAGCTTGTTTCCAGGATGGCATCTACATTACTCTGACTGAGGTAGAGCTGCGAGGCTTGGTAGAGCGTGGCCAGATCTTGAGCCTGCTGATGAGAGGTTCCTTCCGCCCGGTTACGCTCACTCATCACGCTTGGTCCTTCTGTACTTCAGAGGATAGGCTCTCTTCCTTGCAAATAGACGCCCACCAACGCATACATGAGGCCCTTACCGTCTTTAGAGGGCCTCTTTGCTCATCAGGGCCTTTCGTCCCTGGCCGCTGTGGTTTACCCGGTCACTGCGTCACTGCCGTGTGACTACAACTTGGTGGGAAGACTGCGTTGGGGCTGACGAGGATTTTATAGAAGGTCCCTGACTCGAGGAGATGGGGAAGATGCTTAAACACTTGAATAAGCAAAACTCCTCTGATAGCCTGGTTTGTGTCATGTCAAAGGACAAAGAGGAATACGGCTCATGCAATATGTATTCCCCTTGAAGTCATTGTACTCATCTCGCCGCGATTGTCAATAATCCATGAACCCATGGGTATAGCAAGCCGTTTGACAATCCTCTCGCGCTATGCTACACTCAGCCGGGTTTCAAATGAGGTGCTGGATGAGAGATTTTCCCTTTTACTATGCACATCACCATAACAGGGTGGGGTGAGCGCGGCGGAGCTCCGACGCTCTGTTTCCGCTCGCCCATGAAGACTAGTTGGGATCAACTAGTCTTTTTTGTTTTATTGAGGGCCTTTGAAAAGGCGCAGAGAGGCGCCGAGAGCGCAGGGGGATAAAATTTCCTCTGCTCGTCGGCGATCCTTATCGGGAAACCCATTGAGGAGCCGTTTATGAATCGTAAGAGGCTGGCCCCGGGGGAGTTGCCGCCGGGCGTGGCGGATCTCTTCTTCCACGCGGCCGAGCAGAAACTGGCACTGGAGGCGACGCTGCGAGACCGGTTCACCCGCTGGGGTTATCGTCCGGTGATCCCCCCCACATTCGAATACGCCGAGACTCTGGCCTCCGAAGCGGGGGTGCGCCTGGCGGAGGAGATGTACCGCTTCTTCGATCGTGATGGCCGGGCCCTGGCCTTGCGCCCTGATCTGACCATCCCCACGGCCCGTATCGTCGGCGTCAAGCTGTTCGACCAGCCGTTGCCCCTGCGTTTCTACTACATCGGCAACGTCTTCCGCTATGAGGAGCCCCGCGCCGGGAAGCGCCGGGAGTTCACCCAAGCCGGAGTGGAGCTCATCGGCGCGGCCGAGGCATCGGCCGACGCCGAGGTGATCGCCCTGCTGGTCGATGCGTTACAGGCCGCGGGATTGACGGATTTCCGCATCACCCTGGGACAGATCGGCTTCTTCCGCGGGCTTCTGGCCGCCCTGTCATTATCCGCGGAGGCGGCCGAGCGACTGCGCATCGCTGTGGATCGGAGAAGCCAGGCGGAGTTGGAGGCCATTCTGGCTGATCTCGATGGCGATGATCGGGCCCGGGAGGCCATCGCCGCGTTACCCATGCTGGCCGGCGGCCCGGAGGTGCTGGATGAGGCCGCGCGGGTCGCCTTGAGCGGCGAGATGGAGGCCGCGGTGGTCAACCTGCGCCAGGTATGGGAGCGGCTGCGCCAGTACGATGTGACGGATCACATCGTGCTGGATCTCGCCCAGGTGCGGGGCATGGCGTACTACACGGGCATCCTGTTCGAGGCGTTCGCCCCAGGCGTCGGGTTCCCGCTGGCCAGCGGCGGCCGTTATGATGGGTTGATCGGCCATTTCGGCCCCGATCAGCCGGCCGTGGGGTTCGCCCTGACCGTGGACCGCCTGCTGACGGCGTTGGATCATCAGGCGGCGGCCGAGACAGCGCCGCTCATTGACGTGATCTTCCAGGATTGTGGCCACATGGAATGCCTGTCGCTGGTGCGACGGGCCCGCTCGCTGGGGGCGCGTGCGGCGCTGGACGTGCTGGGGCGGTCCGTCGATGATCTGATGGCGTATGCGCGGGAACAGGGGATCTCGCGCGTGGCCCTATGCGAGGGGCCGGGCCGGGTGCGGTTGATGATGGAGACAGGGAGCCGCGTGATAGAGGCGGCGGCCTGGGAGGAGGAGGTGCGCACATGGATCGGCTGAGGATCGCGCTGCCCAAGGGGCGATTGCTCTCCGCCTCCCTGGACTTCCTGGCCCGCGCCGGATATGACTTCCGGGAGGGCGTGCAGCATACCCGTCGTTTGCTCGTGTCGGATGGGACGGGTCGGCTGGAGGCTGTGTTGGTCAAGCCGAAGGACATCCCGGTCTTCGTGGAGTATGGCGCGGCCGACCTGGGCATCGTGGGCACGGACGTGCTGCGAGAGGTGGAGCGGGACGTGTACGAGCCGCTGTTGTTGCCGTTCGGGTATTGTCGCCTCTCCGTGGCGGCCCCGGCCGATCGGCCGGATACCCCGCTGCGGCTGGAGCCCAGTCCCCGCGTGGCCACCAGCTATCCCAATCTGACCCATCGCTTCTTCCAGGAGCGGGGCGTCTCCCCAGAGATCATCCTGCTATCAGGATCCGTCGAGCTGTCGCCGCTGGTGGGGCTGGCGGACCTGTTGTGGATATGGTGGAGACCGGACGTACCTTGCGCGA
>DUEN01000024.1 GCA_011176545.1 Caldilineae bacterium
CTGCAACTCTTTCATCTCAGGCCCGTCTCTTCTTCACTCGGCTCCTTGTCCCCTGAGGTCCAATTATACAGCGTCTCATTTATAGAGGTCCAACACTACAGCGGATGACAGGCCGTGCGCCCCTACAAAACACGTCTTTTATGAGCGAACTTCTTTGGGTCTTGGTGCCTTGGTGATCCCTTCCTCACCAGAGGCTGCGTCCCTGAGCGTGCCGCAACGCGGCCTCGATGGGATTGGCCCACTCCGGCTCCAGATCGGCCACGGCCCGGATCAGCCCGAAGCAGCCGGCCAGCATCTGATCGCCATGAGGGACGGCGAAATAGACGGGCAGTTGGCTCCCGACCAACATGCCGCGTCGCGGCCCCGTCACAGCCAGGAAATCCAGCGGCACGGGAGCCGGATCTAGCACCACCGCCCCATGTCCATGGTCCGCGAAGATCCGCTCATGCGTGATACTGCCCTCCGCCAGAGCGCGCAGCCATCCCTCTAATGCAGACCGGTCCAGCAACCCCGTATGGTGCTCGAACAGGCGGACGATCTCCCCCTCCCGATATTGAAAAGCCAGGCAATGGAAGTTCCCCACGTTCATGATCTGGGCGTTCGGCCGCGACCGCACCGCAGGGTCCTCCAGCGCGCCCAGGATCGCGGCTGGCGCCGTGTCCATCACGTACACGGGGAGGCTGCTCTGTTCAACGGCCGTCTGAGCGACGGCCTGAAGCCGCGTCATGATGGGGGGGATGGCATCCGCCCGGAAGGCGAAGGCCGAAAGGTGGCGGTCCGACCGCAGCCGTCCAGCCAGGTAGTCCAGCCGGAACTGTCGATCGCTCACCCCCGGGGGCGCGTTTCCATGGTCGAACACGGCCACGGCCAAGGCATCTGGCCGTAGATCCACCCCGAAGGCGGCGAAAGCGGCACGGATCGCCGGATAATCGAGATCCCGCATGATCACATGAGCGATGCCCTCGCGCCGGGCCAGGGCGCGCGCCTCATCCTCCGAGACGATCTGGATGCCCAGCTCACGCTGCACCGCGTCCAGGTCATCATTGAAGGATCGGGCCGCGTCGGGCGTGGCGTAGAGGGGTAATCCCACCTTACGGTGATCCCCCGCGGCCCATGCGCTAGGTCCACCGCCCATCGTGACCCCGGTGAGCAACACAGGACGGCGCTGCGCGGTGGCCTCCCGGATCTGCCTCGCCACCGAAAGCGTGGGCGACGGCATCACCATCTTTAGATAGTTCTCCGGGTCGCGCCCGGTATCGAACAGCAGGATATCCTGCGTTCCGGTCCCTACATCGACGGCCAGGATCTGCATGACTCCCTCACCCCATCGGGTTCTCGTGACCTGCCGCCTGCTCGGCGTGATAGCTGGAGCGGACCAACGGCCCCGACTCCACCCATCGGAATCCCCGGGCGATCGCCTCCTGCCGTAATTCCTCGAACTCGGCAGGCGTGTAATATCGGGCGATGGGCAAGTGAAACCGGCTCGGCTGGAGATACTGGCCGATAGTGAGGATATCCACCCCGTTAGCTCGCAGATCATCCATCACCTGTAAGAGCTCATCCCACTCCTCGCCCAACCCCACCATGATGCCCGATTTGGTGAGGCCATCCGGGGCCATCTCCTTCGCCCGCCGCAGCAGCTCCAGAGAACGGGGATACTTAGCCTGCGGCCGCACCGTCCGATACAGGCGCGGCACTGTCTCCACATTGTGGTTCAGGATCTCCGGCCGCGCCTCCATTACCGTCCGTAGCGCCTCCCAATCGCCCCGGAAGTCGGGGATCAACACCTCGATGGTGCAGCCGGGCACCAGCTTACGGATCCAGCGGATCGTCTCGGCGAAGACCCAGGCGCCGCCATCCGGCTGATCGTCGCGGTTTACTGAAGTGAGCACCGCGTGGCGCAGCCCCATCGTCCTCACCGTCTCCGCTACCCGCCGTGGCTCGTCCGGATCGAGCGGGGCGGGACGCCCCGTTTTGATCTTGCAGAACCCACACGAGCGCGTGCAGATATCCCCCATGAGCAGGAAGGTCGCGGTGCCTCGTCCCCAACATTCGCCGATGTTGGGACAGCCGGCTTCCTCGCACACCGTATGCAACGACCGTCCATGCACCAATTGCTTGATACGACGGTAATCGGGTGTATGCTGCATCCGCACCCGCAACCACGGAGGACGTCGCCCCCGCGTCAACTGCTCCCTCACAGTTCACCCCTTACGCCTTACGCTTTACGTTTTACGTTTTACGTTTTACGCTTTACGTGTTACGTATTGCGTATTGCGTGCTACGTGTGAATGGCCTGGCCCAGCGTCGCGTGTGCGGCCTCCATCAGGGCCTCGGACAAGGTGGGATGGGCGTGTACCGCGAGCGCGATCTCCTCCACGGTGAGTTCCCAGGCTCGCGCCAGCACCAACTCCGGCAGTAACTCGGTGACCTCGGGGCCGATGAGATGGGCTCCTAAGATCTCCCCATACTTCGCGTCGGCGACGATCTTGACGAACCCCTCGCGCTCGCCCAGTCCCAACGCCTTGCCATTGGCCTGGAAGGGGAATTGGCCGATCCTGACGTCGTACCCACGCTCGCGGGCCTGCGCCTCGGTCAGCCCCATCGAGGCCACTTGAGGCTGACAGTAGATGCAGCGCGGCATCCAGGTGTAATCCTCGATGGGCTCCGGCTCACGGCCAGCGATATGCTCCGCGGCGACGATCCCCTGAGCGGACGCCACATGCGCCAAAGGCATCTTACCGGTCAGGTCGCCGATGGCATAAATGCCGGGGACGTTGGTACGCATGTAACCGTCCACCACCACAGCCCCGCGTTCAACTTGAACGCCCACCTTCTCCAGCCCAAGATCCTCGGAGTTGGGTTGGACGCCAATAGCCATGAGCACCGTATCCGCCTCGAGCATTTGCTCCCCATCCGGGGTGGCGACGCGGACGCGCACCCCTTGATCGGTGCTCTCCACGCCCTCAACCCGCGTGTCGGTATGAAGTTTCACCCCTCGCCGCTGGAAGGAGCGAGCCAAGGCCACGCTGATCTCCTCGTCCTCCAGCGGGGCGATCCGAGACAACATCTCGACAACGGTCACCTCGACGCCATAGGCGTGATAGATATGGGCGAACTCCAGGCCGATCGGACCGGCGCCGACGATGATAATGCGCCCGGGAAGCTCGGTGCATTCCAGGGCCTCCCTGCTGGTGATCACACGATCGCCATCGATGGTGACCCCTGGGATAGAGCGGGGCCGCGCGCCAGTGGCCAGGATGATGTTTCTGGCCTTCAAGACCTTCCCGTCCGGCTCCACGGCGACCTGATCAGGGGCTTCCAACCGACCGGTGCCCTGGATGACCTCGATGTTGTTCTTACGCATCAGGTAATTCACGCCGCGCACCAGTCGGCTGGACACTTCACGACTGCGCTTGATGGCGCGGCCATAATCCAAAGTCAGATTCTCGAAACTGAAGCCGAACTCCTTGCCGCGCTTAAGCAGATCGACGACCTCGGCGCTCCGGAGCAGCGCCTTGGTGGGAATGCAGCCCCAATTGAGGCAGATACCTCCCAACGCCTCGCGCTCCACTACGGCCACACGCAGCCCCAATTGCGCGGCTCGAATGGCGGCCACATAGCCGCCCGGCCCGCCGCCGATCACGACGACATCATAGATGTCAGCAGGCTCTGCCATGACACGCCTCCTTCCCAAAGGTCCATTTACTCTCCTAACCGCAAAGAGCGCAAAGGACGCAAAGGCAGTTCAGTAGATTTCATCTGACATCAAGGCATATTTTGAAAAACCTTAGCGCTCTTTGCGTCCTTTGTGGTTTTTCTATCCCATCCCAGCGGCTTTCGTCCATTACGCCACCGTAACGGCCACCCGATGGATCGCATTCGTCCCATCAGGAAAGACGTCGCCCGAGGACGCGCTCTGGGTGACCCCGTTCCCGTCAGTAGCCCGGGCCTGGATCACCACCCGACCTTTCCGGGGGCGCCCCCAATCCCAATACCATAAAGTCCACACGTACGGCTGCAGCGCCGGGTCCCGCACCCGGATGAGCGTGGCCTCATGCCATGTCTCCCCTTGATCCACGCTGACTTCCACTTTCGCGACGCCGGAGCGACCGGCGAAGGCCCGCCCGCTGATACGATAGGGGGCCTGCGTGATCTGCTCTCCAGGCTTCGGACGCTCAATTTGGGAATTGGGCTTGATGAGGGCCTCATTGCTCCAGCCCAGTCGTTCCCAGTGTCCCAGATGATGCCCCGTGATCGCCTCGATGCTGACGATCCACTTGGGCTGCTTCATGCCGTAACGGCCGGGCCACAACGCCCGAAGGGGAAAGCCGTTCTTGGCCGGCAGCGGTTCGCCGTTCATGCGGTACACCAGGATCGAGCGCTCATCACGCGCCAGCTCAATGGGGATAGCCGTGTGGAAATCGTCCGCGCCTCGGATCACCAATTCTTTCGTATCCGGCTTCACGCCGGCCATGTCCAATAAGTCGGCCAGGCGAATGCCCTCCCACACCGCGTTGCTGATCAGATCGCCTCCGACCGGGTTCGAGATGCACTCCAGCGTGCGCATCTCGCGGGCGACGGGCATGCTCATGATCTCGTCCAATGAGAGGTTCAGCTCCCGTTCGACATTCCCGAAGAACTTGAGCCGCCATGTATCCACATCGATCGCCACTTCCGTGTCGCGATAAGACACTGAGAAGAAGGCTTTGTTGGTCGTCACGCGAATCCCATCCACGATGGGCCCTCTCTCGATCGATCCCTCTTCAACCGGCGTCGGCGTTGGCGTCGGTGTCGGCTTCACAGGTGTGGGTTCCGCTGTTGGGATCTGCAACATCTCGTTCGCCTGGCAGGCGGCCGCCCACAGCCCGATGAGACTGCCTCCCATCGCCTTCAACCACCACCGCCGCGAAACCTGTTTCATCTCACACTCCTTATCCCCCAATCTCTACTCCCCAATCTCCATCTCCTTAGGAAACACCTTCCCCGGATTCATGATCCCGTTAGGATCAAACACTTTCTTAATCGCCAACATCTTCTCGATCGCCAAGGGGCCCAGCTCCTTGGGCAGGAATTCCCTCTTCAGAAGCCCGATCCCATGCTCGCCGGAGAGCGTCCCGCCTAGCTCGATGGTGGCCTCAAAGACGGCCTGGGCTGCCAACGCGACGCGGCGCATCTCCTCCGGATCGCGACGATCACACATGATGTCCGGATGCACGTTGCCGTCGCCGATATGGCCGAACGTGGGGATCATGACGTCGTACTCGCGGGCGATGGCCTGGATACGCCGGATCATCGCCGGGATCTTGGAGCGCGGCACGACGATATCCTCCGTAAGCCGACTGGGTTTGATCAACGCCAGCGCCGGGGAGACGCTGCGCCGAGCGATCCACAGCCGTTCCTCCTCCTCGGGCGTGGTGGCCATCTCGACGGGATCAGCCCCCATCCGGCGACACACCTCCGCCACCCGCCGGATCTGGGCGTGCACCGCCTCCGGCTCGCCGTCCACGGCGATGAGCATCAGGGCCTCCGCCTCGGTGGGCAACCCCATCTGCAGCTTTCGCTCGACCGCACGGATGCAAGCCTGGTCCATCAGCTCCGTGGTCAGCGGCAGGATGCCCTCCGACAGGATGGCATTGACGGTCTCGGCCGCGTCCTCCAGGCGGGCATATGCGGCCATCACGGTCGCCCGGGCGGCTGGGGCCGGAATCAGGCGCAGCGTGATCTCGGTAATCACGCCCAGCGTGCCCTCTGAGCCGACGAAGAGCTGCGTCAGGTTATACCCCGTCACGTTCTTGATCTGTCGGCCGCCCGTCCGCAGCACCTGACCGCCGGGCAGCACAACCTCCAGTCCCATCACATAATCCTTGGTTACGCCGTACTTGAGGCATCGAGGGCCGCCCGCGTTGGTGGCCACGTTGCCGCCGATGGTTGACATGTACAAACTCGCCGGGTCCGGGGGATACATGAGCCCATATGGCTGCAGCGCCTCCTGCAGCGTCTGGTTCACCACACCCGGCTCCACCACCGCGACCATATCTTCCGGAGAGATCTCCCGGAGGCGGTTCATGCGAGCCAGGTTGAGGACGATGCCCCCCTGTGGGACGGACGCTCCGGCCAACCCCGTGCCAGCCCCCCGCGGCACGACCGGGATGCGCTCTCGATCGGCGATGCGCAACACTGCCGCCACCTGCTCGGTCGTCGTCGGGTTGACTACGACATCAGGGATGCCCTCAGCCCACGTCGCGTCATACGAATACGTGATGAGCTCCTCTGGCTGGCTCAACACAGCCTCGGGTCCCAATATGTCCTGCAACTCACGCATCACATGCGGAGGAACCGTCATCGTCACCCCTCACCGATCGCGAGAAGAAGCTTCAGCCATCTGATAAGCCTCGTCCAGCAGTTGGGTGAGATGCTTGACCTGTACCGATAGTCGATACTCACGCGCGCCCATCTGGAGTTGCAATAAACACCCTGGATTCCCCGTGACGACGACCTCCGCCCCCGTTCTGGCGATCTTCGCCATCTTATCCGCCAGCAGGCGATCGGCCATCTCGGGATGGGTCAGATTATAGATGCCAGCGCTCCCGCAGCAGCGGGTGCTATCCGGCAGGGGCTTCAGCTCCAGGCCGGGTATGCGCTCGATCAACTGCACCGGCGGCTGGCGGATGCCCTGCAGGTTAGCCAGGTGACACGGCTCGTGATAGGTCACCCGCCGGCGGATCGGGGTCATCGGCACTGTCTCATCGAAGATCTCCGCCAGCCATTCGCTGATTTCCCGCGTGCGCTGGGCCAGCGTCACCGCCTTGGGATGATATTTGGGATCCTCGCCCAACAGATGCGGGTACTCCTTGAGCATGCCCGCGCAGGCCGCGCAATCGGTCACGATCACGTCCAAATCCTCGTATCGGAGGAACAGATCGATGTTATATCGAGCCAGCTCCCGAGCTTTACGCTTATTCCCCTGATCGTCATGGGGCGCACCGCAACACATCTGGCCAGGCGGGACCACGATCTCACATCCATGACGGGCTAACACACGAAGGGTGGCCTGGCTCGCGTCGGCCAGCACCTGGCTCATCATACACCCCAGGAAGAAGCCCACACGGTAACGACGCTCCCTTTGCGCGGGGATTACCTCCGGTAATCGACTGTGAAGAGGGCGCTTCGGCAACCTGGGCAGGAGTCCCTCCATGTGATAAAGGACGTGAAAGGCCACGTGGCGATCCCTCAATCGCCGCAGGATGGGGCGCGCCAGCCTGGGTAGCCCCAACCGCTGATAGAGACGCGCCAGCTTCATGACCGGCTCTAAAGCCTGCGCCGAGGTCAGGAAGCGATCCAGCGCGAGGCGCGCCCACCAGGGCCGGCCCGCGCGCTCCGCATAAGCCGCCCGTCCTTGCAGGATCAACTCCCCGATCGGAACGCCAGGCGGACACACCGTATTGCAGGCGCGACAATCCAGACAGTGGTATAAGTGCTCCGCGATCCGCTTCGTGAACGCGATCTTCCCATCCTCTACCGCCCGCAGCAACGCCAGCCGGCCGCGGGGAGACATCATCTCCAGCACGGTCTCCTGGTATGTGGGACATACCGGCAGACAACGGCCACACCGGATACATTCCAGCAATTCCTCATAACTGGGCAGCTCAGGCCCTGTCACCTGCTGACCAGGGATCGTCTGTTGCAGCAGAGAGGTCATCAGGCTACCTCGATAGGGAATATCCCGAGATGGTCGGAGGGAAGTGGGATCACTGAGGGGATCGAACTAGGGCGCCATCCCGACCGGCGGCCTGGGGGCGGTCCGCCAGGCGTCGATATCGCGCACCCGTCCCATGCGGATATCCTCATCGATCATGCGCGCCACGTCGCGGCCTAACCGCACGGCGTAATTGATACCGCGGTCCCACGGATAGACCTGGCTCATGCTGGCGAAGTACAGGCCAGGTATGGGCGTCGCTATGGGCGGGATCCGCTCCGAGTAACGGACCGGGACGATCGGCTGCGCGTAGGCCGCGCGATGTAGCCAGACGCCCTGAACCCATGAGCGATCGAACGCCGGGTTGAATCGCTCCAGCGCGGGCAGGAAGAGATCGACCAGCTCGTCTTGTGACATCTGGAAATAGCGATGCTCCGGAGGCAGATAGTCACCCAGATAGACCAAGTGTTGCCCCCCGTAGTGGCTGGGCTCGATGTAGTTGGTGTGCTCTACCAAAGCCAGGAAGGGCAGGCCCTCCTGCTTGGGGAGGTTGATCCAGTACAGCCCCTCCGTCAGCGGACGATCCAGCGCGACGGTCATGACGACGGCCCCCAACGAGCGAAGGCTTGTAAGCTTCCCTCGATAGGGCTCCGGCAGCACGGGCACCATTTCCGCCATGCGTCGGGGCGAGACCGTGCTGATGACAACGTTGAAGCGCTCCTGAGCTCCCTGGGCCACGACCTCGAAGACGTCCCCTGCCGGCTGTACCTGCTTCACCGAGGTCGATCGTCGAATTAAGGCGCCACGCTCGCTCGCCCTATCTGCCAGGCGGTCGATGAACGCCTGGAACCCGCCCTCGAAATATCCCAACGCCGGGCTGCGCTTGAATACCCGCGCCCAGAACCACGCCAGGTTGATATCCTGATATTCATCGCCGAACTTGCCCACCAATAGAGGTTCCCACACGGTCCGATAAGCCCGTTCCCCCATCCATCGCATGAGCCACTCGTGGGCCCGCTCCCGCTCGAATCGGCGCCAGTCGCGCCCCAGCCAGCGCAGGTAGGCGATCACCAGGCCCATGCGGAGCTTCTCGATCAGGGACAGGTGGGGGAAGCGCAGAACCCGAAGAGGCGTGTCAAAGGGATAGCTGCGGCCGTGGTGGTAGATCGCCGTGGTGGGGCGGCGAAAGAAGACGGGGACGCCGATCTCCCGCGCCAGCGCGATCACATCCCTGTCCGATGCGAACAGGTGGTGATAGAAGCGCTCCAGAGGCCATTCCCATGGATCGACGCGGAAGCCCGAGGCCAATCCACCCAGTGTAGAAGCGCCTTCATATACGGTGACCTCATATCCGCGGCCTGCCAGCTCGTAGGCGGCAGTGAGGCCCGTGATCCCCCCGCCGACTATCCCGATCCGCGCGGTGTTCTCCATCGTCGTCGCTCCGGGCGGCACTCCCTCGAGGGAAGTATCCCCTAATGCACGTTTGGGAGGCTCATCCTCTGGCGCCTCCCCCTACGCATGATCGCATATGACGCATATCTAGCCGCGAGAACATGGCGGACGCTCACGTCACTCCCGCGCCCCCATCTCGCGGCGAGTCCATCGCCTCCATCTAGCAGCGACGTCCCAGAGGGAGCCTTCTATCCCTTTCACGCCGCCTGCTCGAGCTGACCCGTCTCAGCGAGATACCGGATGACGTCCTCCCGGGCACGCTGGTAGATCTGCAACAAATCGGCGTCGCTCCCCTTGAACTGCATGATGGTCTGTCGCGAGCACGCCGCACAGCCGCGCATGAACTTGTAGCTCCCGTTGGAGCACCGTAGACAGCCGTTCAGGCGAATCATCATCAACGAGAAGGCCAGCTTGTCCGGATGGGTCTCGGGTAGCTCAGCTACTCGCGTCACCAGTTCACGCCATTCCGGCCCGCGCAGGTCCTTCAGCTCAGCGATCAAGCGCGGCGGGAACAAGATCTCTGCTTTGGGATAAACCGATACTGGCATTCGCTCTCCTCGGGCGACCTTTCGAGGCCGCCATGATCATAAAAGCTCGGGAAGCCCCGAGCCGTGAAACGCCCTTCGTCACGTCTCCTACTGATTCGTCGCGTCCGTCCCGCCTTGCTCCCCTCCATCCTGAGCCGCGCGGCGCCCTGCACCCCTGGCGCCCGCGCCGCCGCGAGCGCCGCGTCGTGCGGCACGGGCCGCCTTCGCCTTCTCCTTCGCCGCCCGCGCCGCCTCCTCGGCCGCATATTGTTCAGGATATAGGGCAGCGTAATAATCCAGCGGGACCATCAGATCCTGCTTGTCGAGGATCAACTTCGGATACCGGTCGTACACGGCGAGCTCGAAGTCATGATTCATCTTGATGGAATCGAACGGGCAAAATTCGGCGCAGAAGCCGCACCCCATGCATATCGATATGTCGATGTAAAACTCGGCCGGCCTGGTGAGCGGCTTCCCCTTCTCATCTTTGTCACGCACGATCCAGATACACTGAGGCGGGCATACCTTGGCGCAGATGCCACATGCCGTACAGCGCTCCTTCCCCGTCTCGGGATCGAAGAGGAGCATAGGGATGAACCGGAAACGCTCTGGGATCAGCCGCTTCTCCTCTGGGTACTGGATGGTGAAGAGCCCCTCCTCGTCGAGCGGCTGGCGCAGGATCTCCCGTCCACCGGCGTAGCGGCTGGGGATCTTACGCACGTCATCGATATATGTAGTGATCCAGTGCTTCATGGTCACGCTCAGTCCCTTGAGCACCCCGATCCCGAACATACCGTACCTCCAATCACTTCTGGCCATTAACGGTCCACTTCCCCTAGGACGATATCGATGGAACCAAGGTTGATGATGGCATCCGCTACCTTATAGCCGATGGACATAGGACCCAACGCCGTCAGGTTGATGAAGCTGGGCGCCCGGATATGATAGCGGAAGGGGTTCGGGCTGCCGTCGCTGACGATGTAGAATCCCAGCTCCCCTTTGGGGGCCTCGATGCGGCTATAAACCTCGCCGGGGGGCACGCGGAAGGAATATTGAGCCCGACCGCTCATGATCTCTCCCTTGGGGATGTCGGCCAGCGCCTGCTTCAAGATGCGTATGGATTGGCGTATCTCCTCCACCCGCACCCGGTATCGATCGTACACATCTCCCCCGTAGAAGACCGGGATATCGAACTCGAAGCGATCGTAAATACAATACGGCTCCGCCTTGCGGACGTCGTACTGGACGCCGGAGGCCCGCAGCAGCGGACCGGTGACGCTCAGCGCCACGGCGTCCTCCGGGGACAGATATCCGACCCCCTTGCAACGGGCGACCAAGATCTCGTTCTCGGTCAATAGTCGCTCGAACTCATCGACCTGGCGAGGCAGCCGCTCGTTCACCAGATAGCGACACTGATCCAGCCATTCATCCGAGACATCGTGGGCCACACCACCG
The DNA here is from genome assembly GCA_011176545.1 of Caldilineae bacterium. GTDB lineage: Bacteria > Chloroflexota > Anaerolineae > DUEN01 > DUEN01 > DUEN01. The sequence continues at coordinate 11,134 of DUEN01000024.1, forward strand.
AAGCGCATGTAGTTGCACATCATCCGGCTGCCCGAGGCGGCCTCAAACAGGTCCAGGATCAACTCCCGTTCCTCAAAGGCGTAAAGCACAGGCGTGAAATAAGCGCCCAGATCGTTCAACAGGAAGCCGATGGCCAGCAGGTGATTGATCACTCGGGTGAGCTCAGCCATGATCACCCGAAGATATTGTGCCCGCTCGGGGATGTCCTCCATCCCCATCAACTTCTCCACGGCCAAGACATATCCCAGATTATTCGACATGGAACAGACATAATCCAACCGATCGGTGAAGGGGATGTTCATAAGATACGTATTGCGTTCACCGATCTTCTCGTGGTTGCGATGGAGATACCCCATCTCCGGCTCCAGGCCGACGATGGTCTCCCCGTCCAGGGTCACGACCATACGGAACACCCCGTGGGTACTGGGGTGATGCGGCCCGAAGTTGACCACGATGCGCTCGGTCTTCAGTGCACCCTCGACGTCCGGAGGCAGCTCCACGGGCAGCCGATACTGGACGACGGGCTCCATCCAGGTCTCCGGATCCCAGCCGTCAGGATACATCACGTTATCATGCCAGGGCGCGCGATCTTCCGCCCATTGGTGACGCCCGTCCGGATGACGGCTGCGGAAGGGCTTGCGATCTTCCTCGTAATATGCCTCATGCCAGTCCTTGCGCATGGGATGTCCGTTGAAGCCCTCCCACAGCAGGATGCGCCGCAGGTTAGGATGGCCGACGAATCGGATGCCATAAAGATCCCAGATCTCTCGCTCCTGCAGCTCCGCGCCCGGCCATACAGAGACCAGAGAGGGGACCTCCGGGTTCGACTCTGGCATACGCACCTTAAGCACGAGGGGACCGCCGCCACGCTTCGTGGAGAAGAGGTGGTAGACCACCTCAAAGCGGTTCGACGCATCACGCCCTTTGTAGCCTAAGTAGTCTACGCCAGTCACGCTGGACAGGAGATCATAACCCTCGTGATCTCGAAGGTGCCGTCCCAACGCCAAGAGCTTATCGGCGGCGACCACCAGAGAGCCGTTCTCCTCTCTCTCCAGGACTGCTCCGGATATGACGTCGTTATAGGGCAAAGCTTCCTGAATTTCCAGGGCTGATTCGGACATCGTCGCTCCTCGCCTGCGCTTGTGATCTCATCCTGCCAGCCAGGCCCTATCCGGGCACGCCCATCAGGCGTCTGCGGCCGACTCCTCCTCCTCCGGCTTGGGGGTGAGGGTCCGCTCGCGGATCTCCGACACGCGCCGCGGGTCAAAGATGTCCGGCCCCAACACGGGGACCGGGATGGCGTCCTGCGTCTCCTTGCGATACCACGGGACGGTAGTGATGGACTGCTTAGAGAACTTCTCCCGCAGCTTCAAGATGCCATAGATAAGCGCCTCCGGGGTGGGAGGGCACCCAGGTATATACACGTCCACTGGGAGGAACTTATCGACGCCGGAGACGACGTTGTACCCCTCTTTGAAGGGACCTCCCCCGATGGCACACGCGCCCATGGCGATCACATAGCGCGGCTCCGCCATCTGATTATAGATGCGCACGATCTGGGGCACCATCTTCTTGGTCACCGTGCCGGAGACGATCATGAGATCGCTCTGGCGGGGTGAGGGCCGCATGATCTCCCACCCGAAGCGCGCGAAGTCATAACGAGCGGCCGCCGTGCAAATCATCTCGAAGGCACAGCACGCCAACCCGAACATCAGCGGCCATATCGAGCTCCTGCGTATCAGGTTATACGCGTAATCGAGGGAGGTAATGACGAGCTGATTGCGCAACAGAGGGGGAAGGTGATCATCCGGTCCCATGCGTTCGTCTGGACTCATACTCGCTTCTCCTCAACGGTGAGTTGAAGACCAGCCATGAAAGGGCACTCTCATGGACTTACTTCCTAAGGGAGCAAGCCCCACTCAGGGGGATATCCTTTACAGGCTCGATATGTCGGGTGCCAGGCAGCAACACGGCCCACATTCTACAATAGGAGGGGGGCTCTTGCAAGTCCTCTGCATGGGTTTCGCTCTTGGGTCAGGTTGTGTGGCATCCCTCCTCAGAGTATAATGGAGGCCGATCTTGAAGATGAGAGCGATCTTATGGGACACACGCCTGGGAGTGAGGAGGCCTGGGTGTTGACCACTCAGGCCGCCAAGGAGACCAAGCGGCTGGGGGCTCTGCTGGCGCCCTTTTTGCGGCCGGGAGATATCATCGCGCTTCGCGGTGATTTGGGCGCCGGTAAGACCACGTTTGTACAAGGGGTGGCGCGGGGGCTGGGGATCACCCGACCGGTCACCAGTCCCTCTTTCATTCTCATCAACGAATACCCCTCCACCCCACCACTCTTTCACATCGATTGCTACCGACTGGAGGATGCTGATGCAGAGGCCCGGGACATCGGATTGGAGGATCTCCTTTACGATGACGGGGTCTGCGTCATCGAGTGGGCTGACCGCGTGGCCACGCTACTCCCCCCGGAGAGAATAGACATCACGTTGATGTGGCTGGGACCTGATGAGCGGGAGATCGAGGTCCGAGGCCACGGGACACGATACACTGCGCTGGTTCGCAAACTCCGTCAGGAATGGCAGGCGATCCATGAGGCGAGAGATAGCTGACGCGGAGCAAAGGCAATTCCTGTTGGCTCTCGATACGGCCACCAACCTGGCGAGCATCGCCTTGTACGACGGCTGGCGCGTGATCGCGGAGCACAGCTGGCACTCCGATCGGCGGCATACTGTCGAGCTGACGCCGAACGTGTACGCCATGCTCAGGCAGGCCGGCGTACAGCCCGCCCAGCTCTCCGGCGTCGTCGTGGCGCTGGGGCCTGGCTCCTTCACCGGACTGCGCGTGGCGCTCAGCTTGGCCAAGGGGATGACATTGGCTATCGGCGCCGCCTTGCTGGGGATTCCCACATTAGACATCATCGCCTATCCCTATCAATGGCAATCGCTGCCCGTATGTGCCGTCATCCAGGCCGGGCGCGGCCGTCTGTGTTGGGCGTTGTACCGACGCGACCAGGAGGGGTGGCGCACCACCTCCGGGTACCGCCTGAGTGAGATCGACGACCTCGCCGGGGAGATCACCGAGCTCACGCTGTTCAGCGGCGAGATCCTGCCTCAAAACGCGGATCGCCTGCGAGAGCTCCTCGGAAACCGCTTCCAGCTCGCGCCCCCGGCCATGCGCCTACGACGGGCGGGTATCCTGGCGGAGCTCGGGTGGGCGCGCTACCAGGCGGGAGACGTGGATGACCCGACCACCCTCAGCCCCATCTATCTGCACGAACCTCCCCCGGGGAAAGTGTCGTGATGAGCACCTCGGAACCCGAACGTGATCTCCCCGTAGTGATCACCCCTCTGCGCCTCGATGATCTCGATGAGGTTATGAAGATAGAGCGTGCCAGCTTCCCGCTCCCGTGGCCTGCCAGCGCATACCGTCATGAGCTCACCCGCAATCCCCACGGATACTATCTGGCCCTTCGCCCCCGCCTTTCGCTTCAACGCCACGCTCGCCTTCCTCCTCTGCTCGGATACGGCGGCTTCTGGCTCTTCCTCGATGAAGCCCACATCTGTACCATCGCTATCCACCCGGATTATCGTCGCCGTGGGCTTGGGGAATGGCTCTTGCTCCATCTCATGGAACTGGCCCGGGAGGTGGGCGCGGACGTGGCCACCTTGGAGGTGAGGGAGGGCAACCTGGCCGCCCAGCGCCTGTATCGCCGCACGGGGTTCCGACAGGTAGGGGTACGACACCGGTATTACAGCGACTCGGGCGAGGATGCCCTCATCATGACGACCCCATCCTTGACATCCCCAGAGATGCGGAGGTTACTGGCGGCCCGACGCCAAGCTGTCGCTGAGCGGCTACGCGCCTGGGATGAAGAGCTGGCTCGGATGCAGCCGCGCTGAAGGGCGCTAACGGATTCATCCCTTTAAGCGGGGCGCTTTTTGCGCCACCTCCGATCCTGTGCTAAAATCGACCCGATTCTGCGAAGCACATGGCTAAAGGATGGCCCAGCGTCACGTTGTGGTGCCTCCTTAGGGGCGTGTCTGAGCGTTCTCCCGCCTGGAGCGGATCCGGACACGCTCAGGCCTACCTTGTTTCCCCGATTGGATCCTCGTGCAGCGGTCTGAAGGCTGATGACGCCGCTCACGGGAACATACCCGGCTTTTAATGAAGCCATTTACATGGACTATATAGCGGATCAAGCAGGGAGAGTTCCAGGAGCTTGGCACACACCATGATCAAGAGCGCTCCTACGTGGGTGATCATCCTCTCACAGGAGGCGACTGGTGCTCCGTAGTTACGCGTTTATCGCCATCCTTGCGATCGTCGCGTTCGGCTTCGCCGTCGTCGGCCTGGGCTTTGCCTGGCTGGTACGCCCCAAGAAGCCGAACCCCGTCAAAAACGACACCTATGAGTGTGGACTCCAGACGGTTGGGAACACGTGGGTCCAGTTTAAGGCCCAGTATTACCTCTTCGCCCTGATCTTCGTGATCTTCGATGTCGAAGCGGTCTTCCTCTTTCCGTGGGCTGTGGCTTATAACCAACTAGGTTTGTACGCGTTGATCGAGGCCGCCCTCTTCATCCTAATGCTGGCGGGTGGCCTCCTTTATGCCTGGGCCAAGGGGGCTCTGGAGTGGCAATAGGCGCTCCCCTGCCCATGAGGGCGCATCGAGAGCGTCCGATCTAGCTCGGGACACGCGCTGAGTGGGGTGTGAACGATGGGATTTCTCACGGATCCTTTCCGTAGCATCGGTACGGCTTTCATCAACTGGCTGAGCGGGTTCCTCCCCAGTTGGGCGGTCAACCTCATCAACGACATCCTCGTCGCCGTGGTCCTGCTCAGCCTGGGGCTGGTGATCGTGCTCCTCGTGATCTGGTTCGAGCGCAAGGCGATCGCCCGTATCCAGGATCGGATCGGCCCCAACAGGGCTGGCCCTGTCGGCTTGCTGCAGAACGTGGCCGACGCTATGAAGCTGCTCATCAAGGAGGATATCACCCCCTTCGGCGCGGACCGGTGGGTGTATAATCTGGCCCCTGTGCTTGCGGTGTTCGCGGCCATCATGCTGCTGGCTGTTATCCCCTTCGGGCCGGGGCTCATCGGGGAAGACCTGAACGTAGGCGTGCTCTACGTGATCGCCATCGGGTCCTTCGGGAGCATGGCCGTGCTCATGGCCGGGTGGAGTTCCAACAACAAGTACGCGCTGCTGGGCGGCTTCCGCGTGGTGGCGCAGTTACTGAGCTACGAGATCCCCATGGTCCTGGCCATGCTTAGCGCGGTGTTGCTCGCTGGGACGCTCTCCATGCAGGGGCTTGTGACGGCGCAATCCGGCGGACGCTGGTTCATCTTCCTCATGCCTACGGGCTTCCTGATCTATCTGATCAGCGCCGTAGCAGAGAACCAGCGTTCCCCCTTCGACCTCCTGGAGGCCGAATCCGAGCTGGTGGCCGGGTTCCACATTGAGTACAGCGGCATGAAATTCGCCTGGTTCTATCTGGCGGAGTTCATGAATACCTTCACACTCTCCGCCATCGCCGTGACGCTATTCTTCGGAGGGTGGCGAGGTCCCTTCGTTGACAGCGTGCCGCTCCTGGGCGTGATCTACTTCGCCGTCAAGGTGGGCATCATCTACACGCTGTTCACCTGGTTCCGAGGCACATTCCCCCGGGTTCGGATCGATCAGCTCATGGCGCTGGCCTGGAAGGTGCTGGTACCGGGCGCTCTGGCTAATCTCTTACTGGTAGCCCTCCTGGTGAAGATCCCGCTGCCCACGCTGATACAATCCCTGATCCTGCTCCTGTTCAACATTGGGCTGCTCCTGCTCGGCTTAGGGATGATCGGGCGTAGCCTCCGTCTTCAGGCTGAGCAGCCGCGGGCGCTGACGACGTGAGTTGGCTTGAAGGAGTGTAGCGCATGCTACTCAAGGTGATCTTCCTGGTGATGAGCGCGATCACGCTCGGCTCGGCGCTGTTGATGGTCACGAGCCGCAATCTCTTCCACAGCGCGCTCTTCATGGCAGCTTCGTTCCTCGGAGTCGCCGGGTTGTATATCCTGTTAGAGGCCGAGTTCCTGGCCGTCGTTCAAATCTTGATCTATGTGGGCGCCATCGCCACGCTGATCGTGTTCGCCATCATGGTGAGCCGCGGCCTTATGCGCGGCACCGAACCTTCGGTGAACACCCAATGGCCCATCGTGGCGGTGGGCGCGCTCTTGCTCTTTGGGATACTCGCCTTTATCGCCGCGCAGGCCCGGTCGCCCCTACCGGCTTCGGACCCGCCGGGGGACATCATTGCCCGGATCGGGCAAGCCTTCGTAAGCACCTACGTGATACCTTTTGAGGTGGCCTCCGCCCTACTGGTCATCGCCATGATCGGGGCCATCATCATCGCCCGGGAGAAGGAGTAACGGAACACGCAATACGCAATACGGAATACGCAATACGCAATACGGAATACGCAACACGCAATACGGAATCCCCATCTGTTAGTGTTGCGTGGTGAGTGAAAGCCCTTTGTACGAGGTCTGGTCATGATCCCGCTTTCTTGGTATCTGGTCGTTGCGGCAGCTCTGTTCTCCATCGGCGTGTATGGCGTCCTGACGCGGCGGAACGCTATCGGCGTGCTCATGGGCGTCGAGCTCATGCTGAACGCGGTGAACATCAACCTGCTCGCCTTCTGGCGCTACGCCACACCCGTCGAGGTGACGGGGCAGATCTTCGCCATCATCGTGATCACAGTCGCGGCCGCGGAGGCGGCAGTAGGGTTGGCCCTCATCATCGCCGCGTATCGTGTACGCCGCACGGTGATCGTCGAGCAAATGGATACGCTCAAGGGGTAGCGAGTTTGCGAGTCTGCGGGTGGGCGAGTTGGCGAGTCTGCGGGTGAGCGAGTAGGCGGGTTTGCGAGTTGGCGAGTGGGCGAGTTGATGCGTCAATGAAAGTAAGGGGACGGTCGGAGTTATTTATCCGTCGAGTTGGCGTCATCCCAGGACAGAGGTAGCCGATGAGCGAGATTCCCTTCAGTCTGACATGGCTTATCCCGATCCCACCGTTGGTAGCCTTCGCCATCATCGTGCTGGTCACGAACCCCAATAAGCGGCTCAGCGCCAGGGTGGCCATCGCGGGTGTGGCGCTCTCCTGGGTGTTGGGCTGGTGGATTTTCCTCACCAGCGTGGGCATCCCACACTTCGGGGAACACCCCGTCCGGCTGGCGCTCGATTGGCTGCCGGCCGCCTCGAAGATGTTCACCATGGGGATCATCGTCGATCCGGTGACGGCGGCGATGCTCTTCATGGTCCCGTTCGTCTGCCTGATGATCTTCATCTACTCGACGGGGTATATGACCTTCCCCGGCCATCTGCCCAAGGAGCTCGATACGGATGGCCTGGATCCCCGCTATTCCCGGTTCTTCGCCTATATCTCCCTCTTCGCCTGCGGCATGTTAGGGCTGGTCGTGGCGGAGAACCTGCTCATGCTCTTCATCTTCTGGGAGATCATGGGCCTCTGTTCGTATCTGCTCATCGGCTTCTGGTTCGAGAAGACGTCCGCCTACAAGGCGGGGTTGAAGGCGTTCATCACCACCCGCATCGGCGATACCCTCATGCTGGCGGGCATGGTGCTGTTGTACGCCCAGTCAGGCTCCTTGGCCTTCGCCGATATCTTCGCTCCGGAGAACCTGGAACGCCTAGCGACGACCACGGTGAACGTGCCGCTGTTCGGGCCCACGCCCTGGGCGACGGTGCTGGCGATCTTGATCTTCTTCGGCGCTATCGGCAAGAGTGCCCAGTTCCCGCTCCACGTCTGGCTCCCCGACGCCATGGAGGGCCCGACGCCGGTCTCGGCATTGATCCATGCTGCGACGATGGTGTCCGCGGGTGTGTACCTGATGATCCGCATGTTCCCGCTGGTGCAGGCCGTGGAGCATGGGCCGGCGCTCTCTTTCATCGCTTTCATCGGGGCGTTCACGGCGCTGTTCTCCGCCAGCATCGCCGTGGCCCAAAATGACATCAAGCGCGTGCTGGCGTATTCCACCATCTCCCAGCTCGGGTATATGTTCGCCGCGCTAGGTATCGGCGCCTACGTCGCCGCCGTGTTCCACCTGCTCACGCACGCCTTCTTCAAGGCGCTGTTGTTCCTGGGATCCGGCTCGGTGATCCACGCCATGGAACATGGGCACCACGCCGCCGCGGAGCATGAGCCTGGCGGACATGAGCACGACGCGCACGACTTTGATCCCAACGATATGCGCAACATGGGCGGGCTCTTCGGCAAGATGCCGATCACCGCGCTGACATTCATCGCCGGTGGCCTGGCGCTCTCCGGCTTCCCATTCATCACGGCAGGCTTCTGGTCCAAGGACGAGATCCTGGCCGACGCCTGGATCAACGGCCACCACCTGGTGTTCTGGACGCTGGCCATCGCCGCGTTGTTGACCGCGTTCTACACGGGGCGCCAGATCTTCATGGTGTTCTTCGGGACGCCGCGCACGGCCGCCGCCCGGCACGCTCATGAGAGTGTGCCGTCCATGACGTATCCCCTGATCGTACTGGCCTTCTTCGCCATCGTCGGCGGATGGATCGGCATCCCGGAGAGCTTCCCCGGCGTAGGGGATATCCTGAACAACCCCTTCCATCATTTCATCGGCAGCCTGGCGGAGGCCCTCCACATCGAGGCGCCTGCCCTGCCTTTCAATCCGACGCCGGTGAGCATCTCCATCCTGGCCGCGCTGGGCGGGTTGGCGTTGGCCTGGATGGTCTACGGCGCCCAGCCGACCGCCAAGCCGGAGGATCCCGACCCCTTGGAAGCGCCGTTGGGACGGCTGTATACGATCCTCCGGAACAAGTACTACGTTGACGAGCTGTACGCGGCCACGGTCGTGCGGTTCGCGATCTGGCTGTCCGGCTTCTTCCTGCGGATCGATCAGATCTGGGTCATCGACCCGTTGGTCAATTGGGTGGGGCACTTCGGCCGCCGGCTGGCGACGGATCTGCGCCGTCTGGTGGACGAGCCCATCATCGACGGCCTGGTCAACGGCGTCGGTGCCTTCACCAAGGCACTGGGAGCATTCTTGCGGCTCGTCCAGACCGGACGTGCCCAAAATTACCTCATCATCATGCTTATGGCGGTTCTGGTCTTACTGGCGCTTTATACCGTACCCGGCTTCTAGCACGGACGGGAACCTCGGCCTAGGAGGACGATTCGATGGGCTTTCCGATCTTGACGCTGATCACGTTTGTACCACTGTTGGGCTCCATCCTGTGTCTGCTCCCCTGGGCTCGATGGCGTGGCTGGGATAAGGACCAGGAAGAGGACTTCATCCGCCGGCTCGCCATCGCGGTCAGCTTGATCCCTCTGCTTCTGGCCATCATCCTCTGGTTCGCCTACGACAAGACGGCTGGTGGCTACCAATTCGAGGAGGTGGCCTCGTGGATCCCTGCCCTGGGAGCGAGCTATCACCTGGGCGTCGATGGGCTCAGCATACCGTTGATCTTTCTGACAGCTCTTCTCACGACGTTGGGGTTGTACTACTCAGCCCGGGTGATCAAGCGCCGCGTGCGCGAGTTCTTCATGCTCTTCCTCATGCTGGAGACAGGCATGATAGGGGTGTTCGTCTCCCTGGATCTCGTCCTCTTCTACGTCTTCTGGGAGATCGGCCTGGTGCCGATGTACCTGTTGATCGGGATCTGGGGGCAGGAGAAGGATCGGCCGCAGTACTCCGCCATCAAGTTCTTCCTCTACACCCTGGCGGGCTCGGTGGCGATGCTGCTCGCCATCTTAGGCGTGTACTACAACACGGGCACCTTCGATATCGTTAAGGCCGCGGAGCTCAGGCCGTTCTCGGATAACCTAACGTTGGCCAGCCTGGCGTTCTGGGGATTCTTCCTGGCCTTCGCCATCAAGATGCCGGCCTGGCCGTTCCACACTTGGTTGCCCGATGCCCACACGGCGGCGCCGACGGCCGGCTCCGTCATCCTGGCGGGCGTGTTGCTGAAGCTCGGCGCCTATGGCCTGATCCGCATCAACCTGCCGCTCTTCCCGGAGGCCTCCAAGACGTGGGCGCCTCTCATGGTGGCCCTGGGCGTCATCTCCATCGTCTATGGTGCCTTCGTCTGTATGGCGCAGACGGATCTGAAGCGCCTCATCGCCTACTCCTCGGTCAGTCACATGGGCTACGTGATGTTAGGGGTAGGCGCGGCGGCCTTCGCCATCGGCATGACCCGGCCGGGCATCTTGGATAGCGCGGCCATGGCGTTGAACGGGGCCGCCTTGCAGATGTTCAATCACGGTATCATCACGGGCGGGCTCTTCTTCCTGGTGGGCGTCATCTATGAACGGGCTCACACCCGTGAGTTGAACCTGTTCGGCGGGCTCAGCGCCAAGGTGCCCTATTTCTACGGGATGATGATGGTGACGGGGATGGCGTCGTTGGGCCTCCCCGGGCTGGCCGGGTTCTGGAGCGAGTTCTTCGTTTTCCGTGGGGCGTTCGACATTGTGCGCGTGTGGGCGGCCATCGGCATCATCGGCGTCGTGGTGACTGCCGCATACATCTTGTGGCGAATCGTGCAGAGCGTCTTCCTGGGTCAGTACGATCCTGAGAAGATCCCGCATTGGACGGACCTGATCGATGGCAGCGAGACCCATGAGCCTACAGACATGCTGGGGTTTGAGAAGGTGACGATGTGGCCGTTGGTGTTCTTCATGCTCCTCTTCGGCATCTATCCCACGCCCATCCTGGCCTTCTTCAACCGGGTTACGACGACGTTGATGAACGCCTTGTGACAGCGATCGAATAGGAGGACGCGCCTTGAGCACCGCCGAGACCCTCCTGTATCTGCTACCGGAACTCCTCCTGCTGCTGACGGCAGCGCTGGTCTTCGCGTTGGATCTGGTATGGCGTCACGATCCCGAGCGCCAGCGCCAGTGGGTCCCCGGGGTTGCCATTGGCGGCCTCGCCGTCGCGCTGATCGTCACGCTGGCCTTGATGGCGGGGCATCCCAACGTACGCGTGGCCTGGCTGATGGCCGTCGATCCGCTGGCGCTCTTCTTCAAGGTGATCGCCATCATCGGCGTGGCCATGGTGTTGGCCAGCGCTCTGGATTATATCCCCGGACGCACGCCCTACGTCGGCGAATTCTACGCGCTGTTGATCGCGGCAGGGCTGGCCATCAGCATCACCGTCAGCGCCAGTGATCTGATCCTGCTCTATCTGGGCCTGGAGTTCCTCAGCATCACGTCGTATGTCCTAACCGGATATTTGAAACGCGATCGCCGTTCGATCGAGGCCGCGCTGAAGTACTTCCTCTACGGCGCGGCGGCCTCGGCCGTGATGCTTTACGGCATGTCATTGCTCTACGGGGCGACGGGCACCACCGACCTGGAGGCCATCGCTCGGGTTCTGAGCGGTGATGTCTCTGGAGAGATGACATTGCTGGGCTTCCCGGCGGTCGCGCTGCTGCTTGTGGGGTTCAGCTTCAAAGCCAGCTTAGTGCCCTTCCACCAATGGGCCCCAGACGCATACGAGGGCGCGCCCACGCCGGTGACCGCGTTCCTGTCCACCGCCTCCAAGGCCACCGGCTTCGCCGTCATGGCCAGGGTGCTCCTGGTTGGCCTGCCCATGTTCCAGGAAAGGGAATGGGTGCCCATCCTGGCCGCGCTCTCCATGGTGACCATGACGTTTGGAAACCTGGTCGCCATCCAGCAGAGCAACATCAAACGTCTGCTGGCCTACTCCAGCATCGCTCAGGCGGGATATATCCTGATCGGGCTGGTCGCCCTTTCCCAAAACCCCACCTTCAACGGGCTCAACGGCCTACTGATCTACCTGTTCGCCTATTTGTTCACCAACATCGGCGCCTTCGTGGTCGTCATCGCGGTGGAGAGCGCGACGGGAGCCGTCGATCTGCCCGGATACGCAGGTCTAGTCCGACGCTCTCCCCTTCTCGCTGGCATGTTGTTGATCTTCTTGCTCTCCCTGACGGGGATCCCGCCAACAGGCGGTTTCCTCGGTAAGCTCTTTGTCTTCGGTGCAGCGATTCAGGCGAAGTTCCTCTCGCTGGCCATCGTCGGTATCGTGAACAGCGCCATCGCCGCGTTCTACTACTTGAACGTGGTCCGCTATATGTTCTTCATGCCCGCGCCGGAAGGCCAGGAGGCGAAGCCGATCGCCCTGGCTCCTGGGGTCCAAACGACGCTATGGGTATGTCTGGCGATGACGTTCCTTATCGGCATCTACGCTCAGCCCTTCATCACCTGGGCGACGCGCTCGGCATCTTTCCTGGTCTCCGCCTTATGAGCCAGCTCTGCCTTCTTTAGGATAAATCCAGGGGCAAGTCCCCTCTGAAGGGGCTTGCTCCCGTTTTATCTCTAAGGTTTACGCTTATAGTTGGAATAGGCAACCCCCACTTCCTTAACGATGTATATTGTAACGGTGCCATCTCTATGAACGAGCAACGGACGGCTCCCCCACGTCCACCTTTTTGGCGGGAGTACTGGTTTGAGATCATCTGGTTATTGCTGGCCCTCCTGGGGGTCTTCCTCCTCGTCGAGCGCATGAACCTGCGGGCGATCCTTCGTCGTGTGGTGACGGAGGCGGTTCGATGGCTCGCGCGCGCCGCTTTACACATCGGGCAGGGAATCATCACCCGGATCATGCATACGACCATCTCGGACGCGATCGGGATCATCCTGCTCCTCATCGCGATGGGGGTCTTGCTTTGGCGGATACGTTGGCGCATCATGCGCAGCTCGCGATGGACTCGAACCGTCTGTCCCCTTTGCGGGAGCGGTCTCCACCGCATACATCGCCGCCGGCTGGATCGCGTGATTTCCCTTCTCATCCCCGTGGGGCGATTCCTCTGCAAGAATCCCGAATGCCGATGGACGGGCCTTCGGGTGACGACGTCGCGCGCCCGCAGGCGTTCCAGTAGAAGCGACGCTTAGGAGGCCACATGGACGAGGATCGAGGCTGTCTGGGAGGATTGCTGGAGCTCTTCCTGTTGACAGCCGCCTTTGACTGGTTGCAAAGCCGTTATGGATTCGGCCGCGGCTGCTCTTGCACGGGATGTGGATGCGGCTTGGTCCTGCTGTTGATCTTCATACTTCTCTCCTGTAGCATCCTCTTCAACACCGACTGGACCCGGCTCAGCGTAGGAGGGCTCTTCTAGGCATCATCGCATTATGCCCGCATCGAGGAGGTGAACATATGAGTTCCTCTGTCCACTCCGCGGGCGGATCCCCGGATCCCTTCGAGATACTGAAGCTGTATAAGTACCTGCGCGTTGTGGATGTCTCCGATGCCATGGACGGCATCGGATATTTCGACATTGGGCTGATGTCCCCGGATATCCGGCCCTTATGGTCGGGCATGAAGTTCTGGGGCGTGGCCTTCACCATACGCTGCGTGCCGGCCAACCGCCCGATGTGGCCGCTTAATACGACGGAAGAGATCGTCAATGCCCATGAAATTTGGTTCAAAGAGGTGGGCACGATCCGCTTTATGGACCAGATCCGGCCTGGGCATGTGTTGGTTACCGACACGGGCGGCGCCCGCGAGGTAGGCTTCTGGGGCTCCGCGAACAGCATGGGGGTGATCTCGCGCGGGGCTGTAGGCATCGTCACGAACGGCTACTGCCGCGATACGGCTGAGATCGCCCGCCAGAGGACGCCGATCTGCGCTCGAGCTCGCGGCCGGACGATCATCCCTGGGCGCATCGAGGTCGTGGAAGTGCAGACGCGCATCGGATGTGGCGACGTCCAGGTACGCCCTGGAGATATCGTCGGCTGCGATGACGACGGGGTGATCGTGGTGCCGTTGGAGGTCGCAGAGGAGGTGGCTGTCCATGCGCGGGCGATCCTCCTCGCCGATATGCGAGCCCGCCGTGGCTACTACGAGAAACTTGGGATCCCCTTCGACGAGACGGTGGACTACGAAGCCGTCGAAGCCTATTACAGGCAGTTTGAGTGAGCGGGACTACCAGGAAGGAACGCTTTGGCGAAGAGAGCACTGGCCGCTGTGTTACAGGAGATCCGCCCTCCCGAGGAGCGGCCGCTCAGGCTGGAGGAGATGGAGATCCCACCATTGGAGGAGGGCGCCATCCTCGCGCGCGTGGTCATGGCAGGCGTCTGTGGAACGGATGTGCATATCCTGCATGGCCACGTGCCGATCAGGCTGCCGACCATCCTCGGCCATGAGAACGTCGCCCGCGTGGAGGCCATCGGTGGCGACCGCCCGGTCCTCGATATCACGGGCAGAGAGGTCAGGGTCGGCGATCTCATCACCTGGCTGCCTAAATCGTGTATGCGCTGCTATAACTGCACGATCTTAGGGGACCCGGCCAAGTGTGAACACCGCATCGGATACGGGGGATGGCTGCCGGCCGATCGGCATCCCTATCTGGTCGGGGGCTTCGCCGAGTATGTCTGGTTACTCCCAGGTAGCGATGTCGTCATCCTTCCCTCGGGGATCTCGCCGGAAGCCGTGGTGCTGGGCGACGCGCTGCGGATCATGGTCCATGGCCTGGAACGCATCGGCGGCCTGGACTATGGCGATGTCGTGGTCATCCAGGGGTGTGGTCCCGTGGGGATAATGGGGCTGTTGCTGGCGCGAGATGCCGGCGCCAGCAGGGTGATCGTCATTGGGGCGCCAGCCAGCCGGCTGGCGCTGGCACGTGCGTTCGGCGCCGATGAGACGATCGATATCACCCAGGTTCCCGTGCAGGAACGCATCCAGCGCGTGCTCGAGCTGACCGACGGCCGCGGGGCCGATGTCGTGCTGGAATGCGCTGGCGTACCAGCCGCCGTCGCCGAAGGGCTGGAGATGGTCCGGATCAATGGACGCTATCTCATCGCGGGGCACTACGGCGATGCGGGTAAGGTGCCGTTGAATCCGCACGTCATCAACAAGAAACAGATCACCATCACCGGCGTGTGGTCCGCCACCAACAGGCATTTCCTGCGCGCGCTCACGCTCCTGCGCAAGGTTCACGTGGACCCACTTATCACGCATCGCTTCACGTTGAAAGAGGTTAACGAAGCCCTGATCGCGGCGGAGCGACAGGAGGCGTTGAAGGTCGTCATCGAGCCATGAGGGTGGCGCAATAGCAATTGTAGGGCGACGCATGTGGGTTTGCGACGCGAAGTTGGCTCCACAGGCTCTACATAATCAGATTCGCCCATATTGGCACACAACAAAGACATGTAGACAACACGCGTATTGCCTTTGCATAGCTGTAGGCGGCGACCGGCCGGTCGCCCCTACAAGGGTCGCGTGGCCTATATCTATGTCATGAGTGATCAATCTTGAGGCCCCTTCTCCTGGGCTCGGAAGAAGGGGACGGGGGATAAGGATGACCACCTTAAGGGATAAGTTTCGAGGGTGCATCGCGGGATCCTGGGTCGGCTCCGCGATGGGGGCCCCTGTGGAGGGATGGTCCCGAGAGCGCATCCGGGAGACCTATGGGTTTCTAGATAAGCTGCTGCCGTATAAGCATTATGATGTCGATTGGATGCGGCCGGCCGGGACTACGGAGGATGGCATCGAGCGCCAAAAGTTGATCGCCACGGCGATCATCGAGAAGCAGGATCGCATATTGGCTCACGAGCTGGTGGCCGTCTGGCTGCGAGATCTGGACCTGGATAAGATGGCTTACAAACAGGAGCCGTTCGATCGCTCCCTGTTGGAGATGGCCAGGGCGGGCGTGCCCCCCGTCGAGCTGGGTCGACTGTGGCCGTTTCCCAACGTCGTCTCCATGGCGCGGGCGTCTCATCCGTTGGGGCTGATCAACGCTGGCGACCCGCGGGGGGCGGCCGATGATACGTTCGAGGTCGGCAAGGTGTACGCCCAGGAGACGGCCTTCGCCCTGCGATGGGCGGCCCTGTATAACGCGGCCATCGCGGAAGCCTGCAAGCCCGATGCCACGGTGGAATCCGTCCTGGATACGGCGCGCAGGTTTGCCCAGTATCGAGCCGAGGCGGGGAGCCTGTACGCCCGTTACGATACCATCGAACGGGAGATTAACCGCGCGCTGGAGTTAGCGGCGAAGCATACGGACCCCATGGCGATGCGGGATGCGTTCTATGAGTTCTACTCCGGTGGGCGCTACTTCAACTACGGGGCGTCGCAGGCTAATGAGATCGTGTCCAAGGGCTTGGCCATCTTCGCCCTGACCCGCGGCGATCCGAAGGAGGCCATCCTGGTGGCGGTCAACTTCGGGCGCGATACGGACTGTCTGGCCGCGGTGGCGGGCGGGCTGGCCGGCGCCCTCATGGGCATGCAGGCGATCCCGGAAGAGTGGATCCAACAGGTGAACGAGGCCACGCTCCAGGATGCGTATACAAACAATCGCCGCACGATTGAGGAGACGGCGGACGGCCTGTTCGCAGCCTATCTGGCACGCCGCCACCGGCTGGAAGCTTACCTGTGCTCGATGGACGTGTCAGGCTATCTCGAGGAATAAGGAGAGGAGACGATGCCTACGCAGAGCGTCTCATGTCGTCGGCTGGTCATCGTGCGATTGAATTCTGGGGATGACGTGTTGCGGTCGATTGAGGTGGCCGCCCACGAGCATGGTATCCGGCATGGCCTGATCTTGAGCGGCGTGGGATCCATCAACCGATACCATATCCATGTGGTGGAGACGCCGGAGCTGCCGCCACGCGACGTGTTCCTGCAGGGCGAGGGGCCTTATGATATCCTGTCTCTGACCGGGATGATCCTGGACGGCCGCGTGCATGCGCACATCACGTTCTCCAACGCGGAGAAGGCGATGGGAGGCCATCTGGAGGAGGGGTGCCGTATTCTGACGTTCGGCGTCGTCATCCTAGCCGACACCCCCGATGCTGACCTGACCGGATGGGATCAGGTGGGGAAGCTGTGATACGAGAGGGCAACACATCAGTTGCATGCATTTGAGGATGTGCTATCATGAAGGAGGAGGTACCACCATGGCAGACAAACCGACGGTCGGGTTCATCGGCCTGGGCATCATGGGAAAGCCCATGGCGCTTAACGTACTCAAAGCGGGGTTCCCTCTGGTCGTGCATAACCGCAGCCGAGGCCCGGTGGAGGAGCTCGTCGCAGCTGGGGCCGAGGACGGCAGCTCCCCCAAGGGCGTGGCCCAACGGGCGGAGATCATCCTCATGTGCCTGCCCAATTCCCCTGACGTCCAGTTGGTAGTGGAAGGCCCCGATGGCGTCTTCGAGGGGATCAGCCCGGGCAAGGTCATCGTAGACATGAGCACCATCTCGCCCGTGGTGGCCCGGGACCTGGCCGCCAAGGCGGAGAAGCTAGGGGCGGACATGTTGGACGCGCCCGTCTCCGGCGGGGATATCGGCGCCCGCCAGGGGACGCTTTCCATCATGGTCGGCGGCAAACGCGAGGTCTTTGAGCAGGTCCTACCCGTGTTCCAGGCGATGGGGAAGAACATCGTCTACATCGGCGAGGCCGGGGCGGGTCAGGTGACTAAGGCGTGTAACCAGATCGTGGTGGCGCTGACCATCGAGGCCATCAGCGAGGCGCTGGTGCTGGCGGCGAAGGCCGGTGTGGACCCGGCCAAGGTACGGGAGGCGTTGCTCGGCGGCTTCGCTCAAAGCCGCATCCTCGACGTACACGGCCAACGCCTGTTGGATCGCAACTTCCAACCGGGGTTCAAGACTCGTCTCCATTACAAAGACCTGAAGATCGCCCTGGAGACGGGCCGGACGTATGGCGTGCCGCTGCCGGTCACCGGCCTGGTGCACGAGTTCTATGGCGCTCTGATGGCCACGGACAAGGCCGAGCTAGACCATTCCGCCCTGGCCACGCTGATCGAGCAGATGGCCGGGACGGAGGTGAGGAGGGCGACATGACCGTCGAACCGCTCACGCCCGACGAACTGGAGACGCTGCGGAAGATCCCCACGCCTGCCGTCTCTAACGCCATCGAGACCTTCAACATCCGGCCGCGCACGGAGGGGTTCATGGGGCCGGAGGTGCGGCAGATGTTCCCCTCGCTGCCGCCCATCATCGGCTACGCGGTGACGGCGCGCACGGTGTCTGCCCATGAACCGGGACCGAAGGGGCCAGCCTCCCGACCGGACTACTGGCGCTATCTGGAGGCCAGTAAACCCAAGCCGCTCATCGCCGTGGTAGAGGACCTGGATGATCCGCCCGCCATCGGCGCCTTCTTCGGCGAGGTCAACTCCAACATCCACAAGGCGCTGGGGTGCGTGGGCGCCATCACCAACAGCGGCATCCGAGACATGGACGAGGTAGAGGCGCTGGGGTTCCCCATCTGGGCGGGCAGCGTCATCGTGTCCCATGCCTACGTGCATCTGGTGGACTTCGGCACCCCGGTGCGGGTAGGCGGCCTCGTCGTCCGACCGGGCGACCTGCTCCTGGCTGATCGGCACGGCGTCATCCAGATCCCGTTGGAGATCGCCCGGGAGATCCCGGAGGCCGTGCGCAAGATCGAGGTGCGAGAGAAGACCATCATCCAGTATTGCCAATCGCCCGACTTCAGCGCGGACGGACTGGCCGATCTTGTCGCGCGGCTTTCCTAGATCTTGAGTGTGAAGGTGCAACGCACCTCCACATCAGACATGTGAGCTCACCTCGGCTCGTCTTGTAGCTGTCTTCTACATAACGGGCAAAGGTGCGTTGCACCTTCGTGAGATTTTCGGTGATGGATGTGACCAGTGAAGAGGAACGGTGAGGTGAGAGGATGCGCAACGGCTACAACGGCAAGATATTGCACGTGGATCTGACAGATCCACGATGGTGGATCGAGGAGCCGGATGATCTGATTTACCGAAAGTATCTGGGAGGAAGCGCGCTCTCATCCTATTTCCTGCTACGGGATCTGAAGCCGGGTGTGGATCCCCTGGGGCCGGACAATCTCCTCATCTTCATGACCAGCGTGATCAATGGCTTCCCTTTGTCCGGCGCTAGCCGCTACAGCGCGGCGGGGAAGTCTCCGTTAACGGGGGGGTTCGGTGAGTCGGAGGCCGGGGGCTACTGGGGGCCGGAGCTGAAACGGGCGGGCTTTGATGGGATCATCCTCCACGGCCGGGCGTCACATCCCGTCTACCTGTTCATCCATGACGGCGAATGTGAGATCCGAGACGCCCGTCGCTACTGGGGACAACTCTCCGGCGAGGTCCAGGAGGGGCTGGAGGAGGAGATCGGCGACAAGCGCATCTGCGTCTTGCAGACGGGCATCGCCGGGGAGAACGCGGTGCGCTTCGCCGCGATGACGAATCAGCTACGCCATTACCATGGCCGGACGGGATTGGGCGCGGTCATGGCCAGCAAGAACTTGAAGGCCATCGCGGTGCGCGGGACCGGACGGCTCATCCCGGCGGATCCGGAGACCGCCCGTCGCGTATTGCAATGGTTCCGAGAGAATTACGACCACGAGGCCGACATGCGGCATAAGCATGGGAGCGCCAACGGGCTCATCTCACTGGACCAGGACGGCATCCTGCCCACGCGCAACTTCCGGGATGGCTCCTTCGAGTGCGCCAAGGACATATCCGGGCAGAGGATGTCCGAAACGATCCTGGTCAACCGGGGCACATGTTTCGCCTGCGCGGTGGCCTGCAAACGAGAGGTGGCAGTTCCTGAACGAGGGGTGGAGCCCAAGTACGGCGGCATGGAGTATGAGACCATCGCTGCCAACGGCTCGCTGTGCGGCGTCGGCGACTTGAAGGCCATCGCCGAGGCGTCTCAATGGCTCAATCGCTATGTACTGGACAGCATCTCCACAGGCGCGGTCATCGCCTTCGCCATGGAGTGCTATGAGCACGGCATCCTGACCCGTGAGGACACGGATGGGATCGAGCTGGTGTGGGGGAATGGTGACGCGGTGATCCAGATGATCCATAAGATCGCCCGCCGTGAGGGGATCGGCGACCTGTTAGCGGAGGGGGTCAAGCGGGCCGCCGCCAAGCTGGGACGTGGGGCCGAGCGCTTCGCCCTCCACGTGAAAGGGCAGGAGCTTCCCATGCACGAGCCACGCGGCAAGCGCGGCCTGAGCATCGCTTACGCCACTTCTCCCACGGGGGCCGATCACATGGAGGCCCCGCACGATCCCTTCTACGAGAGCTTCGGCAACTATCATCATGAGTTCAGTCAGCTCGGGCTGTTGGAACCGATCAATCGACTGGACCTGGGCCCCGAGAAAGTCCGGGCCTTCTTCTACACCCAGATGGCGTGGAGCCTGTTCAACTGTGTGGGCATGTGTGACTTCGTAGGCGTACCTCTTGGCGTGATGGCGCTGGAGCTCCTCCGAGATTACGTGAACGCGGTCACCGGATGGGACATGAGCCTGTTCGAGCTGCTCAAGGTGGGCGAGCGGGCGAACGTCATGGCTCGGCTCTTCAACCTGCGCGAGGGCTTCACCGCGGCTGATGATACGCTGCCACAACGCATGTTCGAGCCCCTACAGAACGGCGCGTTGAAGGGGGAGGCGATCAATCGGGAAGAATTCGAGCGGGCGTTGAAGCTGTACTACCAGATGGCCGGCTGGGATGAGCAGGGGGTGCCAACGCGGGCCAAGTTGGCCGAGCTGGGACTCCTGTGGGCTGTGGAAGGGAAGGACGCGAAATGAGACCGCGGGTTTGGGTGGAACGGGGACTGGATCCAGAGGCGTCAACTCGTCTCACCGCGGTAGCCGATGTCATCTTCGAGGCGGATATGGACAGCCTGCCTGGGTGCCACGCGGTCATCATCAGCTCGCGACCGGCTGCCAACGCTGCGTTCATGGACCTTGCCGGGCCGACACTGCGAGTGATCGCCCGAGCCGGGATCGGCGTGGATAACGTGGATATCCCGGCTGCCACGGAGCGGGGCATCCTGGTGGTGAACACCCCGGACGCGCCTACTGAGTCCACGGCCGAGCACGCCGTCGCCCTCTTACTCGCTTTGGCCAAGCGAGTGACGGCCGGCGATAGGATCCTGCGCGGCGCCGACATCCCGCGGTCGCGACTGTTCGGCACGGAGGCACGCGGCCGGGTGCTGGGGGTGGTGGGCTTCGGACGCATTGGGCGTCGCGTGGCCGAGATCTGCGCGCTGGGGCTGAAGATGCGGGTCATCGCCTATGATCCCTACGTCGATCGGGAGCGAGCGGCCGCGCTGGGCGTGGAGATGGTGGACGATCTGGATACGCTACTCGAGCGAGCCGACTTCATCACGTTGCACGTCGCGTTGACGCCGGAGACGCGGCACCTGATCGGCGAGCGAGAGCTGCGGCGCATGAAACCGGGCGCGTATCTGATCAACGTCAGCCGGGGGCCTGTGGTGGACGAGGCGGCGCTGATCCGGGTCCTGGAGGAGGGCCATCTGGCCGGGGCCGCGCTGGACGTGTTCGATCCGGAGCCCCCCGCCCCGGATAACCCCCTCCTTCATATGGATAACGTGGTGGTCACGCCACACACGGGCTCCTTCACGGACCTGGGCGTGAAGGCGATGAGCCAGGGGGCCGTCGATCAGGTGATTCAGGTGTTCCGTGGGGAACGGCCGCCTTTCCTGCTCAACCCGGAAGCCTGGCCCGGCCGCGCGGCGGAGCCGGTGCTGGAAAGCAACACGTAACATGTAATACGTAAAACGTAAGGGAGCAGTCAACATGCGCGACAACAAAGTGCGAGCTGCTTTGAGGCGTGGTGAGGTGGTGATCGGCACGATGGTGGCGGAGATGCGCTCTCCGGCCATCGCGCTGCTGTTCGCCAACGCGGGGTTTGACTTCATGTTCATCGACATGGAACACGGCGCTTATGATCTGGCAACCGTCGCGGACATCATCAAGGTCGCCCGTCTGGCCGATATCGTGCCGTTGGTCCGAGTGCCGGACTGCCAGTATCACCTCATCGCGCGCGTCCTGGACGCCGGAGCCATGGGGGTCATGGTGCCGCGAGTGGAGACGCGCGAGCAGGTGGAACAGGCGGTGGCGGCGCTGCGCTACCCGCCCGTGGGCGCGCGCGGCTGTTCTACCGCCAAAGGAAACAGCGATTATCGCGGCGGGCCGTTGTGGGAGTTCACTCGGCATGCCAATGAGAACATCCTGGCGGTGATGCAGATCGAACGCAAGGCGGCCATCGAGCACATCGATGATTTGCTTTCCGTGCCCGGCGTGGATGTGGCGCTCATCGGGCCGGCTGACCTGACCCTGTCATTGGGCGCGCCCAGCCCGCAGGATCCTATGGTGCAGGAGGCCATCCAGAAGGTGGTCGACGCGGGCAAGCGACATGGCGTGGCCACCGGCATCCATCTGAGGGACGTGAACGGGCTTAAGGCGTGGCGCGACCGTGGCATGACCATGCTGACCTATTCGACAGAGATCGATTTCATCATGACGGGCGCCCGCGCGGGCGTCGCTGAGCTGCGTGGCTGAGGGGATCGCCATGCCTACCCTGGAAGCTTCACGTTTGAGCGATTTCGTCGCCTGTCTCTTCGAGGCGGCCGGTACCCCTGAGGACATCGCCCGGCTTGTAGCTGAGTCCCTGGTCACCAGCGAGCTGGCGGGCCATGCCTCCCACGGCGTGATCCGGGTCCGCCAGTATCTGGAGGCTATCACTGCGGGCGACATCACCCCCGCGGCCCGACCCGTCATCACCAGGGAGACGGACACTATCGCGATGGTGGACGCCCAGCGTGGCTTCGGTCAATTGGGCGCGCACTTCGCCATGAGCGTCACCATCGACAAGGCCCGGTCACAGGGCGTGGCGGCCACGGGGGTGTTCAATTGCTACCACGTAGGCCGTCTGGGCGAGTGGGTGGAGATGGCCGCCAAGCGCTCGATGATCGGCCTGGCGTTTTGCAACGGCGGACGTCCCGGCGGCGGGGTGGCGCCCTACGGCGGCGCGGCCCGCGCCCTGGGGACCAATCCCATCGCCGCCGCGGTGCCCGTGGCCGACCGTCCCCCCGTCGTGATTGACTTCGCCACCAGCGCCACCGCTGAGGGGAAGCTCAGGGTGGCCCGCAATCGCGGCCAACGGATACCGGAGGGATGGATCCTGGACGCCCAGGGACGGCCGAGTACGGACCCCAACGACTATTATGAGGGCGGCATGTTGCTACCCGCGGCCGGCCACAAGGGATATGGCCTCTCCCTGTTGGTCGAATTCCTGGGCGGCGTCCTGACCGGACGAGGCTGCCCAGCGCTCCCAGACTTTCTCCCCGGCAACGGCGTATTGTTCCTGGCCCTCTCCATCGAGGCCTTCCGCCCGCTGGAGGACTTCCTGAAGGAAGGCGCGGCGCTATGTGACCGGATCAAGGCCGTGCCGCCTGCCGAGGGCTTCGACGAGGTGTTGCTGCCTGGGGAGCCGGAGTATCGCACGGCGGAACGCCGCCGGAAGGAGGGCATCCCCGTGGACGAGGCCACTTGGGGATGGCTGACCGAGGCCGCGGCCCAGCTCGGGGTAACCCCGCCGGCTTAAAGCGTGTCGGGAAATGCACCACAAGGTCACCAAGGCGCTAAGGAAGGTAACTGTACGGTTTGGACAAAGCCTCGCCGTTCAGGTAGAATCCTATCGTATGCTAAGCGAGCCAGGGAGGAAATCATCACTATGGGAGGGTCCTTCTCACCGCAGGAGGAGCTAGAACGCATCGCGGCGGAGATACGTTCGTGCACGAAATGCCCCCTCGCCAAGGGGCGCCGGAACGCCGTGCCCGGGGAGGGGCCCGCCGACGCGGAGATCATGTTCATCGGCGAAGGCCCGGGATTCCACGAGGATCGACAGGGGCGGCCCTTCGTGGGGGCAGCCGGGCAATTCCTGGAAGAGCTGCTGGCAAGCATCGGCCTCAGCAGGGAGCAGGTATACATCACTAACGTGATCAAATGCCGCCCTCCGGGGAACCGCGATCCCCTGCCGGAGGAGCTAGAGGCCTGTCGCCCATATCTGGATCGCCAGATCGAGGTGATCAAGCCGAAGATCATCGTCACTCTGGGACGCTATTCCATGGCCCGCTACTTCCCTGGCGCCTCCATCACGCGTATCCACGGGCAGCCCAAGCGCGTGGGGGATATCATCTGCTTCCCCATGTTCCATCCGGCGGCGGGATTGCATCAGCCGCGCTGGCGCCCGCTCATCGAGGAGGATATCAAAAAGCTCCCCGCATTGCTGGAGGAGGCGAGGAAAAGTGCCTCCTCTGAAGCACAAGGGGACGACGGAAACGATGAGGAACATTACGAGCAACTAAGTCTCTTTTAAAAGGCCTCTTCGGGTGAACACGACGAGGAGGGAAGCTCCCTGATCCCTCCTCTTTGTTTTACACATCCCGGCAATAAGCGATGTACCAGCGTGCGTCGCGCACGTCCCTGTTCCCCTTGTCTGGCGTTCGAGCGCCCGGCATAACGTGCAAGAGATGACGTGGGAGGACACATCCATGCAGGAAGGCGTACTACGCGTCGTCCCCTTGGGAGGCGTGGGCGAATTCGGCAAGAACATGATCGTGCTGGAGTACGAGGATGACATCGTCATCATCGACGCGGGGCTAATGTTCCCGGAAGGAGACATGCTGGGCGTCGATCTGATCATCCCTGACGTTAGTTATCTCCTTGAACGGCAGGACCGGATACGGGGGCTCATCCTGACGCACGGTCATGAGGATCACATCGGCGCCTTGCCCTATCTGCTCCCGCAGCTCAATATGCCGATCTACGCCACCCGGTTAACCCGCGGCCTGCTCGAGGTCAAGTTGCGCGAGCGCCACCTCCTCCGCCAGACCGATCTCCATACCGTCTCCGAGAGAGACGTACTGCATTTGGGGGCATTTCACGTCGAGTTCTTCCACGTCTGCCATAGCTTCCCTGACGCGTTAGGGCTCATCCTGCGCACGCCGGTGGGAACGGTCGTACACGCCACCGATTATAAATTCGATCCCCATCCCGTGGATGGACGCCCCACCGACGAGACGAAACTGGCCCGCCTGGGTGATGAAGGGGTCCTCCTCCTCCTCTCTGACTCCACCAATATCGAGGAGAGCGGCTATACCCCCTCCGAGCAAGAGATCGGAGAGACCTTTGACAGGATCTTCGCCGAGGCACCCGGGCGCGTCATCGTGGCCACGTTCGCCTCGAACCTCTCGCGCGTCCAGCAACTGGCCGAGATCTCCCGCCGCCACGGCCGGCGCATCGGTATCGTGGGCCGGAGCATGGTCAACAACGTGCATATGGCCATCGCCCTGGGATACTTGGATCTGCAAGTGGACGAACTGCTCAGCGTCGAGGAGATGAACGGCCTGCCCGCCCGCCAGGTGACGATCATCTGCACGGGCAGCCAGGGCGAGCCGGCCTCCGCCTTGGTCCGCATGTCGATGGGGAGGCACCATCAGATCCAGATCCGTCCCGGAGACACTGTCATCCTCTCGGCCACCCCCATCCCGGGCAACGAGGAGATGATCAATCGCACCATCGACAACCTGTTTCGACAGGGGGCCAACGTCTACTACCACGAGCTGAGCGACGTCCATGTGTCCGGCCACGGCAGCCGGGAGGATTATCGCAAGATGATCACCCTGACCCGGCCGCGATTTTTCGTGCCCATCCATGGCGAATATCGCCATCTCGTGCTACACGGCCGCCTGGCGGAATCACTGGGGATACCGCGTCAGAACATCTTCATCATCGAGAGCGGCCAAGTGCTGGAGCTGGGGCCGGATTGGTGCCGCCCCGCCGAGCGAGTGGCGGAGGGATACGTCCTGGTCGATGGGCTGAGCATCAGCGATGTCGGTCAGGTCGTCTTACGAGATCGCCATCACCTGGCGCGGGATGGGTTCGTCGTAGCCATCGTCGCCATCGATGAGATGACCGGGGAGGCCATAGCCCCGCCAGAGGTGCTGACCCGTGGATTCGTCTACGCGCAGGAAGAAGAGGATTTCATCGAGATGGCCAAGATGCAAATACGGCGGGCTCTAGAGGACAATCCCTCTCAGGAGACCCTGGCCGTGAGGATCCGTCGATTGCTGACCGAGCTATGCTATGAGGAAACCCATCGCCGCCCGATGATCCTCCCGGTGATCTTCAGCGTATGAGCCTTTTTATGCCCTCCTTCATAAGCGAAGCCTGAAATTTCTGCCCACGCCCCAAGCGATTCACAACTTGACTAAAAAACAGCATAGTATTATA
>DUEN01000025.1 GCA_011176545.1 Caldilineae bacterium
CGTTGTCCAAGATAATGGGCAGATAGATCGTTATTACTGGTGTAAACGTCAGGGGTGTTATCGGGGCAAGAACAAGGGACTCATTAATGAACATCTCCTGCTCCTTAATAACCATCGGCTCAATAAATTTGTGTGTGGGTTCACTCCCCTCTAACAGAGAACCGTTGAAAATCATCAACTCCACAAGTAGTATTACACTCAGGGCACCAAATTGGAACCAGTATGACCATTGTTTGTATAGTCGCTCTAGTTGTTTCATTTTATCAATTCTTCAGGAGACGCTTATAGTTATCCACTCACTCAGCGGCCCAACGCCATGCTTCAGGGGCGGCGAGCCGAGCGCAGCGAGGCGGAGCCATCCTCTGCAAGCGGGGTTAAGCAGTAGCTAGTTAAATGCGATGGCCATTCTACCGTACATCACCATCAAAGAAGAGGGAACAGATAGTGGCCTATTGATTAAAACGGAAGGCCATCGATCTCATCTTCAATAGAATCTAACTCGCTAAACTTAGCTGAAAGAACGGCTCCTAAATCATAGCCTGTTGTCTCCCCAATCATTACTAGGCGACGACGAGCATAACTCAAGGAAGCATTGGCAATCTCCCTACGAAGTATCTCTTCAGCTTTGTCTAATCCCTCAATGTAAACTGGAAGGCTACCACGCCTTCGTATACTCTCACGCTGGAGATCTTCAAAAACACGTTTTGCGTCTTTGGAAACTTTTTCTGTAGTAAAGATTATCGCTTTGTCTGCTCGGTATCGCACCTGTCGGTAGTTTAGTGGATGCGCATCTCCCGCTCCGAATTCCCTGTCTTTCAGTTCAAAAATCCATAGCTGTCCAAGAAATTCAACTAACAAGTCGACTTCTTCACCATTCTCTGAAATATTCCATAAGATAGCATCCTCTGGGATGCCAAGTTTGATTAATAGATCTGTTGTCCATACGGTCATCCAGTGGCTTTGTTTGGCCATGCGCCTGCCAAGTTCAGATACCGTATATCCTTCAGATAGCAATTCTTCGCCGAATTTTGAACCGCACGATGGACATATCAAACTCGCCACATCTGCATCTTCCAGTGGGACGGGGTTATTTAGACGCGTGAGCGGGTTCTTGGTCCGTTTACACTCTAGGAGAAACTCTGTTCGGATTAGTCCGTGGCGGTTCAAGGCGCTTAGAGCCTTTTTTATCTGGCTTTGACGCTTAGACCTGCGACTCAGGATGTCCTGTTCTCTGGCAAACCCTGCTTGAAGAGGAAACAACTCCTATTTCCAGGTAAAATTCCTCACCTCCACGCCTTACTATACGCCTTCCGAAATCATCTTCTATAAAGCCAGGGTTGATAACCAAGTAGTACACATCATTCTCTCCAAAGAACACATCCCCTGCAATGCCCATGGCGGAGACATGCCTACTAAAGGAGTCTCTTGGCCGCCGAAGCAATTGAACATCAATCTTGTCCTCTACCCCCGCCATCTTTAAAAATGCTCTCTCAGATTCCAATATTGCGGGTTGCCAGCCCACTTTCGCAAGTGCGATTAATATGGGCGTCAAATCGCGAGGGATATATTTGATAGGAGCTGTGAGAGATTTCGTTTTAAACATTTGTTCTCTCCCGTTCTCCCGACTTCGAGTGATCTAACTGTCTAACGTCCAGGAGCCCAGCCGCCGCCCGGCCCAAGCAGGGCGCTTTGATTGACGATCACGGTGCCGGGCAAGACCAACCTCGATGAGCACCACGTTAGGGCGGTCGGCTGCAGCGACAGGTTAGGCCCATTGAACCGTTGGAGAACGCAGTTGCGACTCATTGGAAGAGTTTAATCGTCAGTATAACCGCTTCCCTCAGGAGATGTCAAGCATTATGGACATCCAATCTCGGCATCATCAACCCAAACTTCTCGATCAGGTCCGACATGTCATCCACCGCAAAGGGTACTCCATCCGCACAGAAGAAGCTTATCCTAGAAGCAGGATATGACATCCTCACCGTTCAAGAACTACCAGGCCACAAGGATGTGAAGACCACCATGATCTACACCCACGTCATGAACAAAGGCCCCTACGCCGTCCGCAGCCCGCTGGACGCGATCTGAAAGCCGCCATCAACGCCACCGGGGACGTCCCCCACAACAATAGATCCCTCTGCGGCCTTTGCGCTCTTTGCGGTAGGCAAAGCAATTCACAAAAAGGGCGAGGCCGTCGCTCCTCACTCGCAACGGCCTCGCCCCACGTGATGCGGATGCCCAGCTCGTCGCACCCTAATGACGGAAGTGGCGCTCGCCGGTGAAGATCATGGCCATGCCCAGCCGGTCGGCCGCGGCGATGACTTCCTCATCCCGGATGGAGCCACCCGGCTGGATGCACGCCGTCACCCCGGCCTCGGCCGCGACCTCGATCCCGTCCGGGAAGGGGAAGAAGGCATCCGAGGCCATGACCGCACCCTTCGCCCGCTCGCCGGCCCGCCGCGCCGCCAGATGCACGGAGTCCACCCGGTTCATCTGTCCGGCCCCCACGCCCACGGTGGCCGTCCCCCGCGCGAAGACGATGGCGTTCGACTTCACATGCTTCACCGCGATCCAGGCGAAGGCCAGGCTCTTACGCTCGGCCTCGGTGGGCTGCCGCTTCGTCACCACCCGCCACTTGCTCTCGTCCACGCCGCGCAGGTCGGGCGTCTGCGCCAGCAGGCCGTTGCGCACGGATCGGATGACCAAATCCTCCTCTCCGCCCGGCTTCGCCACCATCACCCGACAATTCTTCTTCCGTCGAGCCAGCCATTCTAACGCCTCCGGCGTATACGAGGGTGCCACGATGACCTCCACGAACAGGGAGCCGATCTCCTCCACCAACGCCAGGTCCACCTCGCGATTCGTGGCGATAATGGACCCGAAGGCGGAGACGGGATCACATTCCAGCGCCAGCCTATAAGCTTCCACCAATGTATCCGCCACAGCCAAGCCGCTGGGGTTCGTGTGCTTGATGATGGCCACTGCCGGCTCATCGAACTCCTGCGGCATGGCCCACGCGGCCTCCAGGTCCACGATGTTGTTGTAGCTCAGCTCCTTGCCCTGAAGCTGCTCAAACGCGGGGGAGGCGCCCACCCAGCGATAGAGGGCGCCCTGCTGATGAGGGTTCTCGCCATAACGCAATAGTTGCACCCGCTCGGCCGCCAGATTGAGCGCGCCCGGCATGGGCTCATCAGCCTCGACCATTCCGGCCAGCCAGTTGGCGATGGCAGCGTCATACGCGGCCGTGTGCCGAAACGCCTTCAAAGCCAGCCGCCGTCGCTCGTCCAGCGGGACCTCGCCGGATCGCAGCGCGTTCAACACGCCCTCGTAGTCGGCCGGATCGCACACAACGGTGACTGACTCGAAGTTCTTGGCCGCGGCGCGCAGCAAGGTCACGCCGCCGATGTCGATCTCCTCCACCGCCTGGGCCTCCGTCACATCGGGCCGTCGGACGGTCTCCACGAACGGGTATAGGTTACAGGCCACCAGGTCGATGGGGGTGATCCCATGGCTCTCCAGCTCGGCCAGGTGTTCGGGCGTGCGCCGGGCCAGGATGCCGCCGTGCACCGCCGGGTGCAGCGTCTTCACGCGGCCGCCCAGGATCTCCGGAAAGCCGGTGATCTGATCGATCTGCGTCACGGGCAATCCCGCCTGGCTCAGGGCTCGGGCCGTCCCACCAGAGGCCACCAGCTCGAATCCCAACTCCACCAGGCCTCGTCCAAACTCGACCAATCCGGTCTTGTCATATACGCTCAGTAAGGCACGTGGGCTCATAGTTCCTTGTCTCCCTTCTCCACGAAATACGGAATGCGCATTACGCACTACGTATTACGGATTACGTATTGCGTATTGCGTAGTGCGTAAGGGCTCCCCGCTCCACGCTCTACGCTCCACGCCGAATGCACCGACGGATCGCCTCCACGATCAGCCGATGCTCCACCTCATGAATGCGCGCTTCCAGATCATCCAGCGTGTCGGATGGGTAAATGGGGACCTCCTCTGAGATGATGACCGGCCCGGCGTCCACCTCGGGGACGACGTAATGCATCATCACGCCGGTGTGGTCGATCTCGCCTCGTAGGAATGCCTCGTAGGCGCGCTGGATGGCGTGGGTGCCGGGGAACTGGCCGGGCAACGCCGGATGCAGGTTGATCACCCGATTCGGGAACCGATCCAGGAAGGCCGGGCTCAGGACGTGCATCCACCCGGCCAGCACGATCAGATCGGGCTCGTAAGCGGCCACCCGCTCGGCAAGGTCCGCGTCGTACTCCTCGCGCGAGCGGCCCGCGTCCCGATACGGCTTCAACGGGAAATACAGCGTGGGGATTCCCGCCCGCTCGGCCCGCACCAGCCCATAGGCGGCCTTGCGGTTCGAGACGACCACCACGATCTCCGCGTCCAGCTCGCCCGCCTGCACGGCATCGATGATGGCCTGCAGGTTAGAGCCGAAACCGGAGATGAAGACAGCCAATCGTGCACGCTCATTCATACGCCCCCGCCCCTCGATAAAAGTGATGAAGGAGGGAAACCCTTGCCATTTGCTACTCGCTATTCGCTATTCGCCATTCACCATCACTCAATCCGCACCGCTGGCCCCTTATCGCGGGGGATCATCTCTCCCACTCGCCACGCGTCATCGCCCAACACGCGGAGCGCCTCGTCGGCCTGCTCAGCCGGGACGATGAGTAACATGCCCAGGCCCAGGTTAAACACGTGGGCCATCTCCTCCTCGCTGATCCCTCCGACCCGCTGGATCAGTTGGAAGATGGGCAGGATGGGCCAGCTCCCACGCTGAATGCGCGCCGCCACCCCTTCAGGGAAGATCCGCGGCGGGTTGTCGATGAGGCCGCCGCCGGTGATGTGCGCCATGCCCTTGATGACGATGCCCGCCTCCCGCAGCCGTCGCACCTCCGCTAGATACGAGCGATGCGGCGCCAGGAGGGCTTCGCCCAGGGGGCGGCCCAGCTCTGGGACGACGGCGTGCAGATCCCAATCTTGAAAGACGCGGCGGGCCAGGGAGTAGCCATTGGTGTGCAGGCCGGACGACGCCAGCCCGATGATGGCGTCGCCCGGGACGATGGCGCGGCCGTCCACGATCTC
The DNA here is from genome assembly GCA_011176545.1 of Caldilineae bacterium. Taxonomy (GTDB): domain Bacteria; phylum Chloroflexota; class Anaerolineae; order DUEN01; family DUEN01; genus DUEN01. The sequence continues at coordinate 5,104 of DUEN01000025.1, forward strand.
GTGGCGGTCCACGACGCCGACGATGGTGCCCACCAGGTCGAACTCGCCCGGCGCGTAGACGCCTGGCATCTCGGCCGTCTCGCCGCCCAGCAGTGCGCACCCGGCGGCCTTACACGCCTCCGCGCAGCCGCGCACCACCTCGGCGACCATCTCCGGATCCAGTTTGCTGGTGGCGATGTAGTCCAGGAAGAAGAGGGGACGGGCGCCCTGCACCAGGATATCATTGACACAATGGTTGACGATGTCGTGGCCGATGGTGTCGAACCGCCCCAGCGCGGCCGCGATCTTCGTCTTGGTGCCCACGCCGTCAGTGGAGGCGACCAGCACTGGTGCTTCCATCTCCTTCAGCGTCGAGACATCGAACAGCCCGCCGAAGGCGCCGATGCCCAACAGCACCTCGGGGCCATAGGTTGCCCGGACCGCCTCCCTCATCAGCTCGACGGCCCGCACCCCCGCCTCAATATCCACTCCCGCCTCACGATAGCTCATAGCAGCCATAAGCACCCCTTGGTTTACTCACCGCAGAGACGCAGAGGACGCGGAGGTTTTTCATTTTCTTTGAGTCCCAAGACTCGGCGGCGGATGCCTCGTTTCAAGACAGGGACATTAAAGTTGATAAGAAGCCCCACTGGCCAACCGCCCAATTTCATATACGTCAGCAATTGAGCCTCATGGATTGGCAATAGCTGCTCGACAGCCTTTATCTCAACTACAACTGTCTGCGCTACCAACAGATCAAGGCGATATCCACAGTCCAAAGACAGGCCCTTATATTGAACCGGCAATGGCACTTGGCGTTCGAAAGGGACTCTCCGCAGGGTTAACTCGTGAGCCAGGCACTCTTCGTAAGCCGACTCCAATAACCCAGGGCCGAGCGTCCGATGGACTTCGATCGCCGCCCCAATGATGGCTTCGGTAATTTGATTAGGCTCCACCTCTCTCCAACCCTATCTAAAGCCTCTGCGCTCTCCGCGTCTCTGCGGTGCATGAATCATTTCAACGCCTTGGCGCCGATGTCGCGGCGGTAGTGCATGCCCTCGAAGTGGATGCGGCGGATGGCCTCGTATGCCCGGTCGATGGATTCCCGCAGCGTGGCGCCGATGCCGGTGACGTTGAGGACACGGCCGCCATTGGTGACGAGCCGGCCGTCATCCAGCCGCTTCGTGCCCGCGTGGAAGACCACCACGCCCGGCAGCGATTCCGCCTCCTCCACGCCGGTGATCTCCCGGCCCTTGGGATAGGGACCCGGATACCCCTCCGACGCCACCACCACCGTCGTTGCCGCGCCCGGCCGCCAACGCACATCCACCTGATCCAGCGTGCCGTCCAGACACGCCTCCAGGATGTCCACCAAGTCGCTTTCCAGCAGCGGCAGGATGACCTGCGTCTCAGGGTCGCCGAAGCGACAGTTAAACTCCAGGACCTTCGGCCCATCCTCCGTGATCATCAGACCGGCGTAGAGCACACCCACATACGGCGTCCCCTCAGCCCGCATGCCATCGACCGCCGGCTGCAAGATCGCGCGCACGACCTCGTCCATCAGCTCGGGCGTCACCAGTGGCGCCGGCGCGTAGCATCCCATGCCACCCGTGTTCGGCCCGCGATCGCCGTCGAACACTGGCTTGTGATCCTGCGCGGCTGGCATCGGCACTACGGTACAGCCATCGGTGAAGGCCAGCACCGACGCCTCCTGCCCGTACAGCCGCTCTTCGATGACCACCTCATCTCCGGCTGCCCCGAAGGCACGATCAACCATGATCCGCCGCAGTGCGTCCTCCGCCTCCTCCGGAGAGTCCGGCACGATCACCCCCTTGCCCGCCGCTAACCCTGACGCCTTGACCACCACGTCAAACTCGGCGTTCCGCAGGTAGGCCAGCCCCTCCTCATAATCGGTGAACGTGGCATAACGCCCGGTGGGGATCCCGTGGCGGGCCATGAATGCCTTGGCGAACGCCTTGGACGCCTCGATCTGCGCCGCGGCCCGCGTGGGACCGAAACAGCGCAACCCGGCCGCCTGGAAAGCGTCCACGATTCCCTCCGCCAGCGGCGCCTCCGGACCGACGATGGTCAGGGATATGCCCTCTTGCTGGGCGAAGGAGATCAACTCCGCAAAGCGGCTCTCTGCATTGACGGGTAGTCGGAGATTGGAGATTGGGGATTGGGGATTTGAATCTCCAATCTCCAATCTCTCTGTACCCCCATTGCCCGGCGCGACGAAGACGTGAGCCACCCGTGGCGACTGTGCCAGCTTCCACGCCAGCGCGTGCTCACGCCCTCCGCTCCCCACTACCAGAACCTTCATACGCTCCGCCATACCCCCTCCATTACGCAATACGCTTTACGCATTACGCCTTACGCAATACGCTTTACGTTTCACGCTCCTCGCTCCACGCTCTCCGCTCCACGCCCCACGCCCTCACGCTCCCCAAATCCCCTCAAAGGCCATCTTCTCGTGAGCCTTATACTCCCACCATTCGTCCAGCGGGATCGGGTACTCCCCGGTGAAGCAGGCGCTGCAATGTCCTCTATCCTCGCCGATCTCAGCCGTCACGGCGCGCATCATCCCCTCATAGGAGAGATAGGCTAGGCTGTCGGCGCCGATATGTCGCCGGATCTCCTCCACAGACTTCTGGTGGGCGATCAACTCCTCATGCGTCGCCATATCCACCCCCATGAAACAGGGATGACGCACAGGCGGGGAGGACACGCGCACATGCACCTCCGCAGCCCCGCCTTCCCGCAGCAGCCGCACCAGCGGGCCGGCCGTGTTGCCACGCACGATGGAGTCATCGATGAGCACGATCCGCTTGCCCATCAGGTTAGCCGTCAGCGGGTTGTATTTCAAGTACACACCCGCCCGTCGCAGCCGATCGCTCGGCTGGATGAAGGTGCGCCCGATGTAGCGGTTCTTGGTCAACCCCTCGCTATAAGGGATGCCCGATGCCCGCGCGTACCCGATGGCCGCCGGGATCGCCGAGTCCGGCACGCCGATCACCAGGTCCGCCTCGGCGGGAGCCTCTCGCGCCAGCTCCTCCCCCAGCCGCTGCCGCACCCGATGGATCGTCTGCCCTTCCAGCACAGAGTCTGGCCGGGCGAAGTACACGTATTCGAAGACGCACAACGCCGCCCGGGGAGCAGGCTCACGTCCCTGCAGGCTGTGCACGCCATGGGCGTCCAGCCGCACGATCTCCCCGGGCCGCACCTCCCGCAGGTAACGGGCGCCGATGGTGCCCAAGGCGCACGATTCGGAAGCTACCACGTATCCGGGCCGGCCGTTATCGCCCGGCAGCTCGCCCAGGCACAACGGCCGGAACCCCCACGGGTCTCGCACGGCRTAGATRGCMTCCCGGGTGAGGATRACCAGCGAATARGCCCCTTCGGCCTCGGCCATGAARGCGGCGATRCGRGCCTCCCAGTCGGGGCCGTTGGGCTCACCGCCGGGCGGCGGMGCGGCCARCATCTGCGTGATCACCTCGCTGTCGCTGGACGAGGTCAGTCCCACGCCGCGTTCCAGCAGCTTGCGCCGCAGCGTGGCCGCGTTGGTGAGGTTCCCGTTATGCCCGACGCCTAACGGCCCATGCATCGTCTCGATGAGATACGGCTGCGCGTTGCGGATATGACATGAGCCGGTGGTCGAGTAGCGATTGTGAGCGATAGCCAGGTGTCCCTTCAAAGGGCGCAGGTTATCCTCGTTGAAGACCTGGGAGACCAACCCCATCCCCTTGTGGATATAGGCCGCGCGGCCGTCGCTGGTGGCGATGCCAGCGCTCTCCTGCCCGCGATGTTGCAGGGCGTACAGGGCGAAGAACGCGATGCGCGCCACGTCCACGCCCGGCGCGTAGATGCCGAACACCCCACACGCCTCCTTGGGACGATCCAGCCCTTCGCACATCAGGCCCCACATCGGCGACATCATCGGCCTCCCTCCCCCTCGGGATCCGCCGGAGAATTCACCGCGGAGACGCGGAGAGCGCAGAGGTTTTCAAGGTGTAAGTCAAAGCTCCTTGTACTTAGGACATCTCTGCCCGCAAGGATTTGCCTCAGAAACGAATTTCCTCCGCGTCCTCTACGTCTCGGCGGTTTTTTCAAAATTCTCCTTAAGATCATCGCGTTTCGCGTTGAAACACCTGGTCATCGTGGAGGATCTGCTGCGTGGCCGCTTTCTGCGCCTGTGCGATGCGCTCACGCAGCGATGGGTCGGCCAGGGACAGGATCTTGGCGGCCAACAAGGCCGCGCCCTTCGGCTCCAACACCACCGCTGGCGCCACGCCGGAGGGCATGCGCAGCGAAGAGAAGATGTCTGCCCCGCCGAAGCGATCGGAATACGGCGGGCACGCGATCACCGGCGCGGTGACGTTGGCGTCCACCAGCCCGCTCAGCGCGTTGGAGCGGCCGGCCACCGTGATGTACACCTTCGGCCGAGGATCCGCCTCGTACTCGGCCAGCATATCCAGCAGGTAACGGGCCGCCTTGTGCGCCGAGGCCACCCGGATCTCACACTCGATCCCGAACGCCTTCAAGCCCTCGGCGATGGCCCGCGCATGATCCAGATCCGACTTCGACCCCATGATGATCGGCACGAACGCCACGATCCCCTCCTCGCTCTCCGCTCCACGCTTCACGCCCCACGCTCCATGCGCTCCACGCCTACACCGGGCACTGCTTCATGCACTGCTCGATGACCCACATCACGCGGCGGGCGCTCTCCGGCGTGATCGCCAACGGCGCGCCGTGACGCAGCGTCTCGTACAGGTCCAAGTAGAAGCCCGCCTGGCCGGGCCCCTGATCCTCCTCCAGGGACCACTCCTCCTCATACCACGTGATCTCATCCCGGTTATAGCTGCGATCCGGCATGGGCGCCGTCTCTAACTGTCGCGGCGGCAACTCCTCCGGCTTGTAATACTTCCACCGCAGATGACGGGTCGTCCCGGTCAGGCCGCCCTGCGTTCCCATCACCAGCCAGTTGTCTTGCGGATAAGCGCAGGCGCTGGTGATCTCGATGTCGATCAGCGGCGCCTCCGCGTCGATGGCCTTCATCACGACTTTCACGTGATCCTCGGCGTCGCCCAGCGTCAGCGTCCGACGCATATCGCAGAAGATCTCCGGCTCCGCCGGGCCGAACAATTGTAACGCCTGATCGATCAGGTGAGGCCCCGTGTTGCGAAGGCTGCCGCCGCCGAACTTCTTCAGGGTCTGCCAGTCCCAACGACGGCCAAATCCATGCCAGGCTATACGAACCAGAACGATACGTCCCAATATGCCGGAGTCGATGATCTCCTTGACCTTCACGAAGTCCTGCGAGTAGCGCCGGTTCTGGAAGACCGTCAGGAGGTTCCCCGTCTCCCGGGCGGTCTCGATCATGCGATCCGCCTCCTCCAACGTCGCCGCCATCGGCTTCTCGCAGACGACCGCCTTGCCCGCCTTCAACGCCATGATGCTGTGCTCAGCGTGTAGGTGACTGGGGCTGGCGACGATGACCAATTCCACCGCCGGGTCCTCCAACAGCCCATCGATCGTCTCATAGGTGTTGCAGCCAAACCGCTCCTTCGCCTCCTCACGCCGACCCGGATCCAGGTCGGATACGGCGACGATCTGATACCGATCCGATAAGCCCCCCAGGAGCTTCGCGTGGATGTTCCAACCGCTCCGCCCGAGACCGACGATGCCCACTCGGACTTTGTCTGACATCGATGTGTTCCTCCTCATGTGGAGATTAGTGATTGGAGATTAGCGGTTGTAGTGCGGCGCGAATGCGCTCGGCCGCTGGCTGTTCCCCCGGTATAAAGGTCTCTCCAGTGAGACGCTCATACGCGGCGATGTACCGCTGCGCCACCTGCGCTATGAACTCCGGCGGCATCTTCGGCGGCTCGCCCTCGCCCCGATAGCCCTGGCGGACGAACCACAGTCGTAGGAATTCCTTGTCGAAGTTCTCCGGCTCCTGATCCGTCCCCCGCACCGCCTCATAGCTCTCCGCCACCCAATAACGGCTGGAGTCGGGGGTGTGGATCTCGTCGATCAAGGCCGGCTGGCTATCGATCAGGCCGAACTCATACTTGGTGTCCACCAGGATCAGCCCGGCCCTCCGGGCGATCTCCTGGCCGCGCTTGAAGATGGCCAGGGCCGCCTGTTGGATCTCCTCCCACAGGTCGGCGGGCACCAGGCCGCGCTCCACGACCTCGGCCGAGGTCAGCCGCTCGTCATGGGCGCCGCCGGTGGCCTTCGTCGTCGGCGTGATCACCGGCTCCGGCAGCGGATCGTTCTTACGCAGGCCGGGCGGCAGGTCCAGCCCATACGGCCGCTCCACCCCCTGGCTGTACAGCGTCCACAGCGACGTGGACGTGACGCCGGTGATGTAGCCGCGCACAATCACCTCCACCGACAAGGGCTCCGCCTCACGAGCGATGGTCACGTTGGGATCGGGCACCGAGATGACGTGGTTGGGCACAATGTCCTTTACCTGCTCGAACCACCAGGCGCTGAGCTGGTTCAATACCTGTCCCTTGAAGGGGATGGCGCCCAATACCCGATCGAAGGCGGACACCCGATCCGTGGTGATAAGTACGCGTTTGCCGTCCACCACGTAGATGTCCCGCACCTTACCCTCGATCCGCTTCCCCAATCCGGGCACATCCACGCGCAACAGCGCGTGCGGGATCGCCTCCAGGATCTCTTCTATGGATAACATACCACCTCTCCCTCTGTTGGGCCTCGGATAAAAACCAGATTCACCGCAAAGGACGCAAAGAACGCCAAGGCCCTCAGGATCACTCTCCTTCTCTTTGCGCCCTTTGCGCTCTTTGCGATTAACAGTTAGATCGCCTCATGATTCCAACCGTTCTCGCAGCATATGGGCGAACTCGCGGGCGCGTGCCGGGGCATCGCCCACGTAGTCCGTGGCATCCAACCAGGCGCGCACCTGCTCGGGCGTGGCGTATTGCGTAATCCGTGGGTCACTGCACAGCCGCTCGACCAGCGGGTTCGGGCGGCCCTGGCGCACCTCCGCCCACGCGGCCAGAGTATGCTCCCGGATCACCTCGTGCAGCTCCTGGCGATCTCCGCCCCGCTTCACCGCTTCCATCAGCAACCGCTCGGTGGCGGCGAAGGCGCCATAGGCGTCGAGCAGGCGAGTGGCAGCCCCCTGGTCGACCCGCAGCCCCCGGATGATCCGGCCAGCCCTCCGCAGCAGCTCATCGGCGATGAGGAACGCCTCCGGCAGGATGCTACGACGATTGGCCGAGTCGTCCAGGGTGCGCTCCAGCAGGCTGTGCGCCGCATTGTCCCAGGCCACCCGAGGCAGCGCTGCTAGCAACCGCGCCAGGCTATCCATGTTCTCCGCGTTGATGGGATTGCGCTTGAACGGCATGGCGCTGGAGCCGACCTGTCGGGCACCGAACGGCTCCGCCCACTCTCCAATGGGCGGCGACTGCAGCACGCGCAGGTCGAAGGCGAACTTGTACAGGGATTGGCCGAGCCCCGCCAGCGCCGAGAGCACCTGATACTCCTGTTTGCGCGGATACGTCTGCGTCGCGATGGGCACCGGCTCCAGGTCCAGCGCGGCCATGACCCGCTGCTCGAACTCGGCGGGGGTCATGTTCGTGTCCTGGAAGAGCTGCGCGTACGAGGCCGCGGTCCCCACCGCGCCCTTGAACCCCTTGCCGCGTACGTCCGCGCGAACCTGTCGCAGCGCCAGCCAGTCGTGCCAGAGGTCCTGGGCATACTGGGCCAGCCGGTAGCCGATGGTGGTAGGCTCGGCCGGCTGGAGGTGCGTGAACGCCATGGTGGGCACATCCGCCCACCGCTCGACCTGCTCCACGAAGGCCAGGATTACCTCACGCAGGCGTTCCAGGATGAGGTCGAGCGCCTCCCGGATACGCAGCGCGTCCGCGTTGTCCTCCACATCCATGGAAGTAGCGCCCAGATGGATGATGCCGCCACCAATCGGGCACTGTTCCGCGTAGGTGCGCACCTCCGCCATGAGATCGTGATGGATCTCCCGCTCGATCTCATGCGCCCGCGCCAGATCGATATCGTCCTGATGGGCGCGCAGATCGGCCACCTGCTCGGCCGTCACCAGCCCGGCCTCGTGTTGGGCCTCGGCCATCGCCACCCAGATACGCCGCCACAGTCGACGCTTATGCGCCTCGCTCCACAGCCGCCGCATCTCCGGCGAGCCGTACCGCCACGTGAAGGGTGAAAGGTAATCCTCGTAAGAGAACGTCGGCTCCCTGCTCATCGGACTCCTTTGGTAGCTTCCGGGTTTGCGGGTGTGCGAGTGTGCGGGTATGCGAGTCTGCGGGTTTGCGAGTTTGCGGGTTAGCGGGTTGCGGATCAGCTTTCGCTCCACGCTACACGCTCGACGCTCCACCGCTCCCCGCCTCACGCTCCCCGCTCTTCCTCTGACACCACCACTAACTGGTCCCGCTCAGGCCCCACGGATATATACTGGATGGGGACACCCGCCAGCTCCGAGATGCGATTCAGGTAGGCGCGGGCCGCCTCGGGCAGATCATCCCACGTCCGGGCATCGCGAGTAGACGTCTGCCAACCCGGCCACGTTTCATATACCGGCGTCACCTGCTCCAACACGGGTGTGTCCGGCACATGCTTGATGACCTCGCCGTCCAGCCGGTACCCGACGCAGATCTTGATCTCGGGGAAGCTGTCCAACACGTCCAGCTTGGTGATGGCCAGCCCCGTAAAGCCGTTCAGCCATGCTGATCGCCGCACGGCCACCGCGTCGAACCAGCCGCAGCGTCGCGGCCGGCCGGTGGTGGCGCCATACTCCCCGCCGATCTCACGCAGCCGCTCCCCGACTTCGTCCTTCAACTCCACGGGGAACGGTCCGGCTCCCACCGCGGTGGAATATGCTTTGACCACGCCGATCACTCGATCGATGGCGGTGGGCGGGATCCCAGCCCCCGCGCACGCGGCCCCCGCCAGCGGATTCGACGAGGTGACGTACGGATAAATGCCCCAATCCAGGTCACGCATGGCGCCCAGCTGGCCCTCTAACAACACCTCCTTGCCGCCTCGCACCGCTTCCTCGATCATGGGCAGCGTATCCACGATCCGCGGCGCCAACGCCTCGCCCCAGGCGATCGCCTGCTCCAACAACTCCTCGAAGTCTACGGGCGGCTTGCCGAAATAGGCCAATGTCCGGTTCTTGCGCTCGATCACCAGCTCCAGGCGATGGCGCAGGTAATCCGGTCGGATGAGATCACCCAACCGAATGCCATGACGAGCGGCCTTATCCGCGTATGCGGGGCCGATCCCACGCTTCGTCGTGCCCAACTGCGCTTGCCCTCGGGCTTCCTCCTCCAGCCCATCCAGCAGGCGGTGATATGGGAACACGACATGGGCCCGCTCGGAGAGCCACAGGTTGTCCAGTGAGACCCCGGCCTCGGATAGCTCCCGCATCTCCTGCAGGAGCGTCTCCGGGTTCACCACTGTGCCTGTGCCCACGATACACTGCGTCCGCGGGTTAAAGATCCCGGACGGCACCAAGTGGAGGCGGAAGGTGCCGAACTCGTTCACCACCGTATGCCCGGCGTTATCTCCGCCTTGAAATCGGATCACCATATCGGCACGCTGGGCCAGATAGTCCACCACGCGCCCCTTGCCTTCATCACCCCACTGCGCACCCACAACGGCTGTAACGGTCATGCCACATTCTCCCCCAATCTCCCAATCTCTAATCTCTTTTCTATCCCACCAACCGACGGGCGCCATCAACCACAATGGCCGCCACCAATGCCTTGGCCAGATCCACCGCGATGAACGGGACCACGCCCATTGTCCATGCCTTGCCCCAATCGCCGCCCAGCCAGATGGCCAGCCAGCTCGCGCCGCCCAGATAGATCACGGCGACGCCTGCCAGCATGGCCGCCCATGTACGCCATCCCGGCCGTGCCAGCGCACCAACGACATAGGCTGCGGGCACGAACGCGACCAGGTACCCACCCGTAGGGCCAAGGAAGGCTGCAGGTCCTCCCAGCCCCTTCGCTGAAAGCGGCAAACCCACAGCAATAGCCGTAAGGTAGGCCAGCTGGCTGGCCGCGCCTGCTCGCGCCCCAAGGGTGAGCCCGGCCAACAACACGGCCAACACCTGCAACGTCACCGGCACCGGCGTGAACGGCAACGGGATCGTCACTCGTGCCGTCAACGCCGTCAGCGCCGCGAAAAGCGCAATCCCACCCAACACACGCGCTCGCGTCCAGTTCAGCGCTAACGCCCTCATATCACACTCTCCGCTTCATGCTTTCTTTTCATCGCTTCACATTCAACGGGTGCAACGCCGCTGCGTCCCCATATACATCAACCACCTCGTCGCTCCCCGCTCCACGCCCTCCGCCCCCCGCTCCACGCTTCACACCTACACTTCCCGCGCGTACCGCACGCCGTTCTGGAACAACGGCAGGCCAAGGCTGCCCTTCTCCCCGCGGTGGAAGCGCGGATGCTGTTCGGGGATGACATGATCCTCCGGATGCGGCATGAGCCCCAGGATCGTGCCGGACGGATTGCAAATCCCCGCGATGTGGTTTTGCGAGCCGTTCGGGTTCCACGGGTAACCTGCGGGATTCCCATCCGGCCCCACATATCGCAGCGCGACAAGCCCAGCGCGCTCTATGGCCTCCAGGGTCTGCTGGTCCCTGGCGACGAACTTCCCCTCGCCATGGGCTACAGGACAGTAGATAGGTTCATCCAACCCCTGTGTAAAGATGCAGGGGCTCTCTGACTGCGGCTGCAGATACACCCATCGACACTCGAAGCGAGCGGAGTCGTTGCGAGTAAGGGTAACCACCTGTTTCCAGGCACCACGACCATCCTCGCCTTCCCTCTTCCGTCCTCCGTCTTCCGTCTTCCGTTCTTCGTCCGTCACCCCCGGCAACAAGCCCGACTTTACCAGCACCTGAAAGCCGTTGCAAATGCCCAGGACTGGCCGTCCTGCCTCCACGAACGCGGCCAGATCATCCGCCAGCCGATGACGCAGCGCCACCGCCCACAGCTTGCCCGCGCCCAAATCGTCACCATAAGAGAAGCCGCCGGGCAAGACCAGCATCCGATAATCCATCAGCCGACGCTCGCCAGCGATGAGCTGATTGATATGGACGATCTCCGGCGCGCCGCCTGCCAGCTCGCACGCCCAGGCGGCCTCACGATCTCGATTCGTTCCGTTCGCGTGCAAGATCAAAATCGGCGGTTTCATCCTCTAGTGGTCTCCCTCTCGGGTGTTGACGCCCTCTCAGCGAGGTGCAACGCACCTTTGCATTGGATATATGAGACGCCATCTCGCCCCACTCTGTAGCTGTCATCAGGGCGTTCCCATGTTGACGAAGGTGCGTTACACCTTCACCGACACCAAACGGGAAGACGACCCATCCTCTCACTTACCCACCAATAGCCATCAATCGCCAGGAAGCCAGTATAATCGTCGCAGGCGATAGGATCCGCCGACGGCGACGACGCGCTGAGGCTCGCCGCCAGTGACAGGTACGATCCAGATGCCGTCGCCTGGCACGTCATAGGCGAGATACTGCCCATCGGGCGACCAGGCGAAGCGTGCCACCGAATGCGCCGGCGGGCTCAACGCCCTCCATGCCTCCTCACCGGCCGGGCTGACCCATAACTCGCCCGCCCCGTTCCGTGCCTCGATGGGAGCGATCGCGGCCTCCATAGTCTCATCAGGCGACCATCTGGGCCCGCTCCACCCCTGGCCCTCAGCGAAGAGGACAGGCATGACGGCATATGGATCCAGCCCAGAGACCCGTCGATACAAAGTTCCCCGATCCGGCCGTTCATCCGGCGGCACCCATACGAAGTCCAGTGTATCCCCATCGGGGGACCATCGCAGCCCTGTCCCGCCAAAGGGTTGCGCGGGCACCCAACCCACCAGGGGGCCAAACATCTCGGTGAGGTTGAGGTACTCGTCCATCTCCAGATCAGCGATGAAGACATCCCGACGCTGCGGTGTGCCCCCTCTCGGGGACTCCAGCCCGCGTACCGTGAAGGCCAACTCACGCTTGTTTCCCGCCCAGACCGGGGAACTTACCTCGATCTCCTGCGCAATCAAAGCCGGCGGCACTGGATCCGTCCCCAGCCGCATCACGTACAGGGACTCCCGTTCCTCCTCCTGCACGACAAAGGCCAGTCGTGTGCCGTCGGCACTCCACGCCACGTCGCTGACCGCGGGGATATCCGGGATATTGATGACATCCGCGGAGCCCATCAGGTCGAGCAAGGCCATGAAGCCTCCGCTGACCACGCCGGCGTAGTTGCCCGATGGCGCGATGAAGACCCGTTGCAGATCCTCACCCGCGGGAACCAGAGGGACCAAAGCCTCCGGCGGCGTGACGAGGTAAACCTGTCCAGTAAGATCGCCAACGATACAGGTCCTCCGGCCCGTGGCGCATCCCCACAACCCAGGCTCTGTCCCTTCCAGCAATATCTGCAGATCGTCGCGTTGCGCCGAGCGCGCCCATAACACCACACGTTCGCTCTCACCCGTCTCATCGGCGATGGAAAACACCAGATGCCCAACCGGTAAGGGGCTATCCAGCTTCACCAAATCGAGATAGCCAGGCGTCGGCGTCGGGCTCGGCAGAGCGGTCGGGCGGGGCGCCGTGGGCACGGGTGGCGTGGCCGTGGGCGGGATCGGACTGGGCTCGTTGCCACCGCAGGCGATGAGAAGCCAGGCGAGCAATGCCAAAAACGTAAGGAGTAAAGAGTAAAACGTAATGCGTGATGCGTATTGCGTATTGCGTAACGCTCCACGCCTCCCGCTCCCCGCTCGCCGCTCCACGCCTCACCTCCTACCCGCGCCAGGCCCGCTCGACCGCGGACAGATCCGTATCGACCACCAGGCGACCATCAAAGCCGATCATCCGCACCCGCTCATCTTCGCACACATGCCCGATGCGAGCGACCGGAAGCCCCTCCAAGCATGCCTCGAATGCACGCGCGTTCTCCGGCGCCACCTCCACGATGAAGCGCGCCAGTGACTCGCTGAAGGCGATCACGTCGTCCCGGTCGGTTCCGGGCGCCCGCGGCACATCGGCCAATCGCACCTTCGCGCCCAACCTCCCGGCCAGCGCCATCTCCGCCAACGCCACCGCCAGACCGCCTTCGGAACAATCATGGCAAGCTCGAACCAGCCCTCCGGCGATCGCCCGGTGCAGAGCTCGAAAGATCGCCAGGCCGTGCTCCGGCGGTTGTGGAACATTCGCCCCCAGCATTCCATGCCGACGATAATACGTCGATCCTCCCAGCTCGTTGGCTGTCGCACCCACCATATAGAGCCAATCGCCTGGAGCCTTTAAGTCCATCGTCGTCGTCCGCCGGATATCAGGGACAATGCCCATGGCGGAGATAAGCAGCGTGCCGGGGATGGCGCGCTTGTTCCCCTCGGCATCGGTATACTCGTTGTTCAGGCTATCCTTGCCAGACACGAAGGGCGCGCCGTAAGCCACGGCCGCATCATAGCATCCCTGAGCGCAACGCACCAGCGCGCCCAGCCGATCCGGCAAGCTGGGGTTCCCCCAACAGAAATTGTCCAGCAACGCGATGCGATCCGGATCCGCTCCCACGGCGACGCAGTTCCGAATCGCCTCGTCCACGGCAGCCCAGGCCATGGCATAGGGGTCGATGAATCCATAGCGAGGGTTGATCCCTACCGCGAGGGCAACACCCTTCACGCCCGGCGTCGCGTTCCCATCCCGGCGCAACACATCTAACGGCGCCAACACGGCCGCATCGCTGGGGCCGGCCTCCTCGCGGCCGACGAAAGGCTTCACCACGGTGCCGCCCTGCACCTCATGATCATATCGACGGACGACGTCCTCCTTGCTGCGCGTGTCGGGATCGGCCAGAAGCGCCAGCAGGTCCGCCGTCAGATCCTCCGGGCAGGGCAAATCCGGCTCAGAGACATCTGGCGGCGTCCATATGGCGCGCATAAGCCGGCGCGGGATACCGCCATGCAGGAAGTCCATCGCCAGCTCGCCGACCACCCGATCGCCGTAATACAGGGTCAGCCGACCATCCCCGGTGAACGTCCCCAGGACGGTAGCCTCGACATCCTGGCTCTGACAGATCTCCCGCAGCCGCGGCCAGCGATCGGGCGGCACGGCCAGCACCATGCGCTCCTGCGCCTCGCTCAGCCAGATCTCCCAGGGGCGCAATCCGGCATATTTCAACGGCACGCGATCCAGATGCACCTCCGCACCCAACTCGGCGCCCATCTCGCCCACGGCCGAGGACAATCCGCCAGCGCCGCAGTCGGTGATGGCCGTATACAGGCCCTCGTCCCGGGCCCGCAGCACGACCTCCAGCACCTGCTTCTCATGGATGGGATGGCCGATCTGCACCGCGCTGCCAGCTACCTCGCCCGTCTCGTGGGTCATCTCCATGGATGAGAAAGTGGCGCCGCGCAGCCCGTCGCGACCGGTGCGTCCGCCGATCACGACGACCAGATCCCCAGGCTGAGGCTCGCGGCGATGGCTCCCCCGCGGCAGGATCCCCAGACAGCCGCAAAAGACTAACGGGTTAGCCGTGTAACCTGGATCGTAGAGGATGGCCCCGTTGACCGTGGGGATCCCCATCTTGTTGCCATAGTCTTCGATACCAGCCGTCACGCCATCCGCGATACGACGCGGATGCAGCACGCCGGTCGGCAGCTCGGAGAAGGGCAGGTCCTGGGGCCCGAAGCAGAGCACGTCCGTGTTCGCGATGGGTCGGGCGCTGACGCCCAGGATATCCCGCACAACGCCGCCCACGCCGGTGTTGGCACCACCGAAGGGCTCCAGCGCCGAGGGGTGGTTATGCGTCTCCACTTTGAAGGCCAGATCGAACTCGTCGTCAAAGGCCACGATGCCCGCGTTATCGACGAAGGCGGAGCGCACCCAGGGCTTGTTCACTCGCTCCGTCGCCGCGCGGATGTAGGTCTTGAGCAGTGAATCGATATGGATATGACGTCCTTTCCCATCCGGCCCCGTCTCCTCGTAGGTGATGAAGGCCTTGAAGGTCTTGTGTACGCAGTGCTCGGACCAGGTCTGGGCCAGCATCTCCAGCTCGACGTCCGTGGGCTCACGCCCCTCACGCCGATAATACGCCTGGATAGCTCGCATCTCGTACAAATCCAGCGACAAGCGGCGTTCCCGGCTGATGGCCTCCAGGGCGCCGTCGTCCGCCTCGGTGATAGGGATCACCTCCACGGTATCGTCGGCCGCCTGCACCGGCACGAATGGCGGATCGACCAGGCGGTTGATCGTATAGGTCTGGATCACCTCGTTGACCAACAGGCGCTGGGCGATGAGGCGCACGTCGGCCTCCGTGATATCCCCCTCCAATGTGTATCGCTGACCGGTGGCGGCCCGCGCCAGTCCCTTCACGCCGATGATACGCGCCCCCTCCAGCAGGCTCTCAGCCACGCTGTCGGTCACCCCCGGCAACAGGGCGACTTCCATCAGCCAGACGCCCGGGCGCGGGGCGGGAGGCTCCAGGCCATCCAGCGGATACCACGTCGCCTCCTCCACCACCGGATCGTGCAACAGCGTGTCCACGATCCGCTGGACGGTCTCTTCTGTCAGGTCGCCCTGCAGGAAGTAAAGATCGGTCACGGAGACAGAGCGAATTCCCTCCACCCCTAGCGCGGTGATCTGTCCCAGGATGCTCTCGCCGCGAGCATCCCGGACGCCCTCCCGAATCGAGACCTCCACACGATAGATCATGCTTCCTCGGCCCCTTCCTTAATCGCAAAGGACGCAGAGCAATTCAAAAATTCCATACTGATACTGAAGTTTTGCAGGAGGTAGCACCACATTAAATCGTGGAGAGCATGTAGGGCGGGTTTCTTACCCGCCATCTTATGGCTACCTTTAGCAGGATATATTTTGGAAAATCTTAGCGCTCTTTGCGTTCTTTGCGGTTCGTCTACCTCCACCATGGCGATAGAGACTTTTGTCCAAAGTCCAGCGATTCAAAGTGCTGTTTACAAGGAAACGGCCAGCATACCACCGATGTGATACGCTGGTATGCCGGCCGCGATAGCCATGTACGGATATGGTCTCTGATCGTATGTGCGCCAAACCTCCTGCCCTGTACGGCGAGAGCGCCAGGGGCAGGTGATGCTCCCTCTCATGTACAACGCTCGCGTCGAGCGACGCCGCCTAGCGCGAACTGACCTGGTAATTAGGCGCCTCTTTGGTGATGATGACACTGTGCGGATGGCTCTCAATCAATCCAGCATGTGTGATACGCACGAAACGGGCCTTCTCCCGCAACTCCTGTAGATTCGCCGCGCCCACGTACCCCATACCTGAGCGCAGCCCTCCCATCAACTGGAACATGTAATCGGCCAAAGGCCCCTTGTAGGGGACCTGCCCCTCGATCCCCTCGGGGACTAGCTTGCCTGAGGCCACATCCCGATCCTCGACGCCATGGGCGGACGCGTAACGATCCCTGGCACGCCCCTTCATCGCCCCCAGCGATCCCATGCCCCGATATTCCTTGAAGCGTCGGCCTTCGTAGATGACGAGCTCACCAGGCGACTCCTCCAGGCCAGCCAGAAGCGATCCCAGCATCACCGCATCCGCTCCCGCGGCCAGGGCCTTCACGATATCACCGGAGTATTTGATCCCGCCGTCAGCGATAATGGGCACACCGCGCGGCCGCGCCGCAGCCGCGCACTCGGCGATGGCCGTGATCTGCGGCACGCCCGCCCCGGCCACCACGCGCGTGGTGCAGATCGATCCGGCGCCAACCCCCACCTTGATCACGTCGGCGCCCGCCTCGATCAGCGCCTCCACCCCCTCGGCCGTGACGACGTTCCCGGCCATCACGGGCAGATCTGGGGCGATCATCTTGATCCGGCGCACCGCCCGCAGCACGGCAGCCGAATGGCCGTGGGCCGTGTCAACGGCGACCGCGTCCACGCCCGCATCCAACAGCATCTCCAGCCGATCATCCAGGTCATCACCGACCCCCACCGCGGCAGCAACCAACAGACGCCCCCGCTCATCGGTGGCCGCGTTGGGAAAGTCTTGCTTCTTGAGGATATCCTTATAGGTGATAAGGCCGCGCAGGTTGAAATCCTCATCCACCAGCGGGAGCTTCTCGATGCGATACTTATGGAGGATCTCCTTCGCCTCCTCGATGGAGGTCCCGACGGGCGCGGTGATGAGCCCTTCGGACGTCATGTACTCCCGGACCGGCGCATCCCATTCGGTGGCGAACCGGATATCCCGGTTGGTCAGGATGCCCACCAGCTTGCCGTTCTCGGTGATAGGCACGCCGGAAATGTGGTAGCGGGACATGATGGCCTCGGCCTCGGCCAGCGTGGCGTCCGGCCCCAGGGTGATGGGGTCCACGATCATGCCCGACTCAGAGCGTTTAACTTTGTCCACCTCAGCCGCCTGCTCCTCCGGGCTGAGGTTACGGTGGATCACCCCCATCCCTCCCTGGCGAGCCAGGGCGATGGCCATGCGCGCCTCGGTCACCGTGTCCATCGCGGCCGAGAGCACCGGGATGTGGAGTTGGAGCTTCTCATGAAGCCGCGTGCTCAGGTCCACCTCCGAGGGCAGAACCTCGGAATAGCCCGGGACCAACAGCACGTCATCGAACGTCAGCGCTTCCTCCCCCAGCAGGTCGGCGAAGCGCATCCCCTCCTCCTTGCCAAATGATAAAGCCCTACCCTCCGGGCCTCCCCGGCGATGAGTAGGGCGCCGACTCGCCATTGAGCGGGCACGGAGGCCCGCACCGGCATTGTACCATGTGCGACGAAGGGGAAGCAAATCTTCATCTCGCCGCTGACAACTGGACTCTGGATAAAAACCTTTGTCACCGTGACGGAGACAGACGAACCGCAAAGGTCGCAGAGCGCTAAGAAGTTTAAATGACTTCTTTTAATCCCCTTTGCGTCCTTTGCGGTTAGGAGAGAGTCCAACACACAAGGGCTTTGGGGCTGGGGTTGACGATTCGAGGGCCTGCGGAGATAATGCACTTGATCGGTCAATTCATCGTGAGGAGAAGACGTTGACGAACGCAGACGTATCGAAGGTTCAACGGATCGCCCAGGCCGTCCGGGAGAATGTGGGCCGGGTGATCGTAGGCAAAGAGGACGTGATCGATCTGCTGCTGGTCGCGCTCCTCTGCGAAGGGCACGTCCTCCTGGAGGACGTACCTGGCATCGGGAAGACCACCCTGGCGAAGACGCTGGCCCGATCCCTCGGGTGCACGTTCCAACGCATCCAGTTCACGCCCGACTTGCTCCCCTCCGACATCACCGGCGTGAATGTGTTCAACCAGAAGACGGGGGAGTTCGAATACCGCCCCGGCCCCGTGATGGCCCAGATCGTCCTGGCGGATGAGATCAATCGAGCCGGGCCGCGCACACAATCGGCCCTGCTCGAGGCGATGGAGGAGCGCCAAGTCACCGTGGACGGCGTGACCCGCCCGTTGCCCCGCCCGTTCTTCGTGCTCGCCACGCAGAACCCCATCGAGCTGGAGGGCACTTTCCCGCTGCCGGAGGCACAGATCGACCGTTTTCTGATGCGCGTGGCCCTGGGATACCCCGACCGCGAGGAGGAGCGCCAGATCCTCCGTCGCTTTCGGGCCGATAACCCCCTGGATCGGATCGAGCCGGTGGTTACCGCCGACGAGCTCCAGGAGGCGGGGGCGATCTGCCGCGAGGTATACGTCCATCCCGCCCTGGAAGACTACCTGCTCGACCTGGTGCGCGCCTCCCGCTCGGATCCCGCCATCTCCCTGGGCATCAGCCCACGCGGCAGCCTGGCACTCCACCGCACCAGCCAGGCCTTGGCGGCCATCCAGGGCCGCGGCTATGTGATCCCCGACGATATCAAACGGCTGGCAAAGCCCGTGCTGGCCCACCGCCTCATCCTCAGCCCCGATGCCCGGCTGCGCGGGCGATCCCCTCAAGAGGTGCTGGATGAGCTGATGGAGCGCATCCCGGTGCCCGTAGAGGAAGTGTGGCAAGAGGAGACACCCGCGTAACATGGAAAAGATCTGGTGGGTGATCGTGGCCTTCGTGGCCATCCTCAGCGCCGCTCTGGGCCATAACCTGCTGCTCATGATGAGCCTCTTCCTGGCCCTCATCGGCGGCGCCTCACACCTGTGGGCCCGATACTGCCTCGCTGGCGTGAGCTACCGGAGGCGTTTCGGATCGACGCGGCTGTTCTTCGGAGAGGAGACCGACTTCCACGTGGAGATCGTTAACGCCAAGCCGCTGCCGCTGGCGTGGCTGCGCGCCGAGGACGAGTTCCCCGTCGACCTCGAGCTCCTCAACGGACGCCTTCATACCAGCTATCGCCCGGGGCGCCGCCTCCTCATCAACCTCCTCTCGCTCCGCTGGTATGAGCGCGTCACCCGCCACTACCGGATCCGGGGCAGCCAACGCGGCGCCTGGGAATTCGGCCCTGTCGAGATCATCTCCGGCGATATCTTCGGCTTTTCGATCAAGCGGGAGAAACTTCAGGACACACAGACGATCTTGGTCTACCCGCGCATCGTGCCCCTCACCGCGCTGGGGCTTCCCGCCCGCCATCCCTTCGGCGACTTCAAGACCCCGCGCCGGGTGATGGAAGATCCCACCCGATTGATGGGCGCGCGGGAGTACCTCCCCGGTGACAGCTTCCGCCATATCCATTGGAAGGCCACCGCCCGCCGGAATGAGCTCCAGACCAAAGTGTTTGAACCGTCAGCGATGCGGCCGATCGCCATCTTTCTGAACGTAAACACCTTCGAATATCGATATGAGGGGATCGATCGCGATCTGCAGGAGCTGGCCATCATGACCGCGGCCTCCATCGCTCATTGGGCATGGGAAGAGTCACATCCCATTGGGCTTTATGTCAATTCCGTCACCCAACCCGGCGGCCAGAGGATCCGCATTCGACCAGGGAACCATCCCGATCAGCTCATCTGGATCCTGGAAGCGCTGGCCAGAGTCGTCACCTATGGACGATGGCCCATCGAAGCCGTGCTCCATGTCGAGGCACCTCATCTACGTTATGGGACGACCATCATCGTCGTGAGCCCGGTCGTCAACGAGCGCCTGCAGAGGACGCTGGTCGATCTGAAAAACCGCGAGTTCGGCGTCTCGCTCGTCGCCCTGGGACGAAAACGACTGGACATGCCTCCCCCAGGCGTCCAATACTACCATATCGACGGACGCGAGGTGTGGCATGAACTGGAGGCGTTGGAATTGGGTTAGCGACGCCATGCTGCCGGCGGCCATGGCCGTCCAGCGAACATGCTGGTTATGGCTGTGGTTGGAGCTGATCCGGCGATGGCTGGCCCCAGCCTATCACAGGGCACTACTCCCCGCCTGGGCCATCCTGGGCCTCTCCCTGGGCGGCGTCGCTCTGGCACGCTGGGCCCTCTCAAGCGCCCGCCCCTTGACCCGCGCCCGCGTCGAGGTCACCACAGCCGGCCTCGGCGTCATCCTGTTGATCACATGGTGGCAGTTCTATCACGGACGCTATTCCCTCTGGGATGTACGCTGGATGGGGTTGCTGGGGACGGAGCTCACCCACTGGCGGGCCATGACCTCGGCCCTTTACATCACGCTGTTCACCGCGGTATACCTCTGGCTACGCGGGCTGCTGGACGGCCGCGCGCCGCCCATCCACGATAATGTGTGGGGGGCGTTCACTACGGGCTTCATGGCGTTGGTGCTCCTCGTCGTGGTCGCGCTCACCGATCGACGCGGCCTCCCCCGAGGCACGGAGACGCTCACCCTCATCTTCTTCGCCGTCAGCATGACCGCGCTCGCGCTCTCCAGCCTGGAGATGGGCCGCGGCATGGGGATGCGCCGCATCGGCACCCGGCTTCAGCTCAGCCGCCACTGGCTCATCAGCATGTTCTCCGTCATCTTGGGGCTGCTGGCATTCGGGTTGATCCTCAGCACGGTCCTCGGCCCAGAGGATGTCGTGCGCGCCATCAACTGGATCGCGGGGATCATCGACGCCATTGCCCGGGCGGTTTACGTGGTGATCGCCTTCATCAGCTATCTGCTCTACCTGATCCTCTACCCTCTGCTCATGGCCCTGATGCCATTGGTCGAGTGGCTGGCGGCGCTCCTCGGCATGTTGATCCCATTCAGAGAGTTGGAGCAGCCCGAGCTAGAGGATCCGCTGAAGAACCTCCCCCAGCGGACTGTCTCCCTCCCCGAACCAGCCCGCTGGGCCATCCTGGCCCTCGTCATGGTGGCCATCGGCCTGGCCTTCGCCATGGCCCTGCAGCGCCTGTATGTGGAGACAGAGGACGACGTGGAAGAGGAGCGGGAGATCATCCTCTCGCGCGAGCTGATATGGCTCCAGTGGGGCAGGCTATGGCGCCGGTGGCTGCGATGGCTACGTCGTGCCCGCCGATCCGTGCTCAGCCCGTTCCTCTCGCTCGATGGGGAGATGCACACCAGGCGGTCCATTCGAGCGATCTATCAGGCGCTCCTGGCGGCCGCACGGGATCGCGGCAGGCCCCGCCAGCGCGGCCAGACGCCGATCGAGTATCAACGATCGCTGGAGGCCGCGCTGCCCAACCCTCACGACGCGCTGAGCGCCATCACCGATGGATACGTACAGGCGCGTTATGGATTGGAGCCGCCCACCCTAGAGCAGGTCGAGAAGGCCCTCCAGGCATGGGCGAGGATCCAGTCCGCGTGGGGCGTCACCAACACCGAGGATGCCGAGGACAAGAGAGGGAAATGACCTGGCTGTTAGCCGATTTGACTGAATAGAGGCGTCACAAATCAGAACCGGGCCACTCGTGGCGGCCCCAGGTCGATCGCCAGCATCCACGTGTCGAAGCAGCGCTTCATCAGATCGAGCTTCACCGGCAGCATGTCGGGCTCATACCACAGGTTATGAAACTCGTGTGGGTCCTCCTGCAGATCGTACAGCTCCCCGATCTCGCGGCCATGGTAGATGCACAGCTTATAGCGCCCGTCGAAGATCATGTTCCCGTGGCTGGCGTACGGTCGAGCCAACGCATCATGATACTCGGATAGGACGAAGTCCCGATGATGGTGAGGATGCACCTGCCCGGTCAAAATGGGCAGCAAGGACCGGCCATGCATATCGCCGGGCACGGGCAGCCCGACGACCTCCAACAGCGTCGGCACGATATCGACCAACTCGACCAGGGCCTCACTGCGCAGCCCCTCCTGGAAATGGCCCGGCCAGGAGATGATCAACGGCACATGCACGGCGCCCTCATAGAACCGACATCCCTTGAAGAGCAACCCATGGTCTCCCAGCATCTCGCCGTGATCGCTGGTGAAGATGACGATCGTGTTCTCCCGTTGGCCGGATGCCTCCAACGCGTCGAGCATGCGACCCACCTGATCGTCGATCAGCTCGATCTGGGCGTAATAGGCGGCAATCATGCGGCGGGCGTCGTAGTCATAGGGAGAGCGGGGCTCCTCCGTCTGATGATCGATCCCTCGGAACGCTAGCTGGCTTTCCATCTCCTTCGGATCAAACAGGGGCATGGGCATGGAGGCCACATCCATCCGTTCCAGGTATTCCGGGGGCGGATCGAACGGCGGGTGCGGGTCGAACGGGTTCACGCTCATGAGCCATGGCCCCTGACGCGGCTCCGTCATGAAGGCGATGGCCTCGTCGGCACACCAGGTGGTCTGATGATAACGGGCCTCGATCCCCGGGCTATAGAGTTCGCCGCCATCCCAGCCCTCTAACTTCTTAGCCCCGTAGGCACTCTCCCAGTCCACCCCCTGGTCACGCAGCCATCGCTGATAATCGTGCTGATCCGTAGGCCAGAAGGGCTCCGGATATGGATGATGGCTCCATCGGAACACACGATAGCCATCGTCGGGCCGCAGCTCGACGCGACGATCAGCGGCGGACAGATGCAACTTGCCAGCCAGCCCGCAATCATAACCGATCTTGGCCAGCTTACGCGTGATCAGCCGCTCGGCCATGGCAGGCGGGAAGTAGGCAGCCCCATTACGGTTCACGTGCAACGAGCTGGGATAATATCCCGTCAGGAAGCTCGCTCGGCTCGGCGTGCAGATGGGACTTTGGGAATAGGCGTTAAGAAAGGCCACCCCCTCGCTGACCAAGCGGTCGAGATTGGGGGTGCGGATGCGAGGGTTCCCCAACGCGTGAATCGTGTCAAACCGCTGCTGATCGGTGCAGATCCAGAGGATATTCGGCATCCTCTTCGGCATCGTTCATCCCCCTGAGATATCGTATCATCGTCCGCCCATGCCGGAGAGCGTGATCCCCTCCACGAACCACCGCTGGGCGAGGATATAGATCAGCAACACCGGGAGCAGGGCGATCACTGAGCCGGCCATGAGGAGGTGCCACTGTACGTTATACTGCCCCTGAAACGCGCTAAGCCCTACGGGAAGCGTGCGCATCTCCAGCGACATGGTGATCACCAGAGGCCACAGGAAGTCGTTCCAGGCCCCCAGGAACACGAAGATCGAGAGAGCGGCGAGGGCCGGACCACTCAGGGGCAGGATGATCTGCCGCCAGATGCGCCAGGACGAGGCGCCATCGATGCGCGCCGCCTCATCGAAATCCATCGGGATGCCGAGGAAGTACTGACGCAGCAGGAACGTGCTAAAGGCAGAGAAGGACGGGGGCAGGATGAGTGCCTTGTAGGAATCATACCATCCCAGATACCGGATGAGGATAAAGTTGGGGATCATGGTCACCTGAAACGGGATCATCAGCGTGGCCAGATAGAGCATGAAGAGCGGCTCACGTCCCCAGAACCGCAGGCGGGCGAAGGCGAAAGCGGCGAGGGAGGAAGTGGTGAGCTGGAGTAGGGTGACGCTGACGGCCACCACCAGGCTGTTCAGGTAGAAACGGCCAAAGGGCATGAGGGAGACAGCCTGGACATAATTCTCCCAGGCGATGCGGGATGGGATCCAGACGGGTGGATACGTGAAGACCTCCCGGGGCTCCTTCAATGAGGTGCTGAGCATCCAGATGAAGGGCAGCAACATGAGCACGCTTCCGGCGATCAGGATCCCATGCAACGTCAGGAATCGGATCCGCACGACCGGCCGGGCATATGCTTTAAGCGCTCGAGTGCGAAGCCCATCGATGGTCATCCGCTTCACTCCCTGGCCTCGTAATAGACCCAGAACCGTTGTAATCGGGTTTGGATGAAAGTAAAGACGAAGATGAAGGCGAACAGCACCCAGGCGATGGCCGAGGCCTTGCCCATGCGACCGAACTGGAAGGCATTCTGGTAGATGTAATAGACGATGGTCAGGGTCGCCTGCGCGGGGCCACCTCGGGTCATGACGTAAGGCTCACTGAAGAGCTGGAAGGCGCCGATCATCTGGATGACGAGCAGGAAGAAGGTCGTCGGACTCACCATGGGGATCGTGACGTGGCGAAAGCGCTGCCAGGCGTTGGCGCCGTCCACCTTGGCGGCGTCGTAAAGCTCCCTGGGGATGGCCTGCAGCCCGGCCAGGTAAATCACCATGGTAAAGCCCGTGTTCTTCCACAGGGTGAGGATGACGACGGCCGGCCTGGCCCATTTAGGATCGTTCAGCCAGTCGGGCGGGCTGACGGGCAACCCGGTCACCTCCGCCAGCTTCCAGATCGCGGCGCTGATCACGCCGAAGTCCCGATTGAACATCCACTGGAAGATCAGCGCGGCCGCCACGATCGTGGTGACCACGGGCATGAAGTAGATCAGCCGGTATAGCGTCCGCCCCCGGATCGGCTGATTGAGCGCCACCGCCATGGCCAGCCCCAACATGAGCTGCAACGGCACGATGGTCACGATGAAGTAGGCTGTGTTCCAGAAGACCTTGTGGAAGATCCGGTCTCGCGCCAGGAGTTGCACGTAATTGGCCACCCCGACGAACTCGGGCTGGGTCAGCAGGTTCCAGCGCACGAAGCTGAGCCCCAAGGAGGCGACCACCGGGAGTGCGGTGAAAATCAGGAAACCGAGGAAGCTGGGGAGCAGGAAAAGGTAAGCTTCCCACTGTTGATCGGGGCGCCACCGGAGCCACGCGCTCAAGCCACGCGGGCGGGCTACATGCCTTGACTGTACGAGCTCTTCGGCGGAAGAGGATGAGCGTGATGTCACCGATGGCATCTCCTGTCCTCGCCGCTATATCGCTTAGGGAGTGGGCGGCTGTGGAAAGCCGCCCTACATGGCACAGACGGCGTTGTAGGGCAGGTTTCCATACCTGCCCTTGTCATGTGGATCGGCTGTGGACGGTTTGGAAAGCCGCCCTACTACTACGATGAAGTGCAGAGCTACCTTCAGGTAACCAGCGCTTCTTATCGTTTATCGCCCAGCCTCATACAAGGTGATGGGCCACGCGGCAGCATGGCCCATCACCTCCTCTTACGCGCTATACGCAGGGCACCTGGCACATGAGATCACTTGGGATATCCGTGCTCCGCCAGGAACGCGTCCACCTGTTCGCAGATCTCGGGCACCACCACCTCGGGATCCTCGCCCGCCCAGATGCGCTGCATCCCCGGCAGGATGATGGAGCCGTTCAGCTCGCCCCACTCGTCGAAGTAGCCGAAGCGCCCAACCTTGGCGTTCTCCGCCTCGATAAGGAAGGCCTTGCGGTTGGCTGGCGGCTTCCCAGAGTGCAGGAAGAGGTCGGAGTAGGCCACGGACTTCAGCGCAGGCAGAATCTCGCCGGCCTCGGTGTAGATGCGCTGACCGCCATCCTTGCTCTGGAGCCAGCTCAGGAAGGTCCAGGCTTCCTCCTTGTGCGCGCTGGCCGCGCTCATGACCCAGGCCGCACCGCCCGCGGACGCCGCGCGCTGGCCGCCCTTGGGGATGGGGACGACCTGGACGTCGTAGTCCAGCCCGGCCTCGTTGAACGCGGACACACGGCTGGAGTTTTGGATGATCATGGCCACCTGACCGCTGATGAAGACGGCCGTGTCGCCGCCCGCCTGAGCCAGGTTGGCATCGCGCATAGCGTAGTTCTTGTTCATCAGGTCAGCGAAGAACTTGATGGCTTCCATAGCCGGCGGTTCGGTCAGGGTACACCTGGAGGGATTGCGCATATCATCCAGGATGCTGCCGTAATTCTGGCCCACCCACAGCTGGTACTTGCCGCCCTCCATGCCGAGCGCGTAACGCTTCACTCGGCCGCTGGGCTCGACGATGGTGAGCTTCTCCGCGGCTGCCACCAAGTCATCCCAGGTCCAATCTTCGGTGGGATATGGGACACCCGCCTCGTCGAAGATGTCCTTACGATAGTACAGGACCTCCAGCCCGATGTCACGCGGCAGGCCATAGACGCTGCCGTTCCACATGGCCGATTCCAGCAAAGCCGGCCAGTAATCGCTCAGGTCGTAGCCGGTCTTCTCGATCCAGGGATCAAGGTTCTCCAGCACGCCCTGCGCGGCGTAGCGCGGCGTCGGCCACAGGAACAACACGTCCGGGATCACCGAGGGATCACCGCTGGCCCAGAGAGTCTGAATCTTGGTGAAGTAATCGCTCCAGGGCTCGACCATGGTCTCGATCTTGATGTTCGGGTGCTCAGCCATGAACGCCTCAGCCACCCGCTGGTGCGTCGCCGCCTCTTGCGGGCTACCCCAGAAGGCCCAGAGGAGGGTGACCACCTCTTCCTCTGCGGGCGCGACCTCCTCGGCAGGCTTCTCCGCCGGGGGCGCCGCTGGCGGCGGCGTCGGGACCTGACACGCTCCCAACACCATCACGAAGACCAGCAACAGGACAACACTTCTCTTCCGCAACATGAGACGCCTCCTTCACACCTGCTTAGGTTGTGAGAGATTCCGATAGGACCTATGACCGAATCAGAGGTATGAACCTGTCTGAACGTTAAGGGGGGCAAAGGCGGTTCAGACGATGCTAACAGGATCGCCCACCCGCTGGGCAACCAAAGAGCGGCTCAATCCGCCGTTGCTTATATCTTATCATCGTTTCCTGCGGCGTGCAAGGTTCTTTGGAACTCGTCCGTTTCATCAATGCTAAGCTGTTTCGTTGAGGGGCACACGGCTGTGCGCCCCTTATATCCCGTAGGATAGAGGCAACACGCGCGTTGCCCCGCTTATCACGTATGGCAACACAAGCTAGGTGAAGAGCGGCTGCATCGCCAGCCGCTCCACCAGCGCCTGCATCTCCTCATCTGAGGGTCGTCGGCCATCAAAGCGGATGGCGGCATCCAGGACCTTCGGCAGCAGAGTGATGTCGCCAACCGAGTTCAGGAAGATCCCTGGACGGGCCAGCACCCAGTGAACGGCCTTGTCGATGTCCTCTTGCTCCTCCAAGGGCTTATACCAAACCGCGTGCGTGCGCTCGCCGCCATATGCATCGTACGGCCCGCGCGCGATGGATTTGATCGTCTGCACGGCCACGTTGCGCTCCTGGCAGATGGCGAGCAGTCTATCGAAGTTCTCGGCGTACTCCGGGTTCTGCGCCAGGGGATAGTTATACGGCAATAATACGGAATCGAAATCGAAGCGCTCCAGGCTGCGCATGTGCATGACCGGCGCCGTCACCCCGTGTCCGGTGACGCCAATGAAGCGCACAAGGCCCTGCTCTCGTGCCTCGATGGCGGCCTCCAGCGCGCCGCCCGGCCCCATCGCAATCTCCCACTCCTCCGGGTCCACCAGATTATGCAATTGGATCAGATCGATCTGATCCACCCGCATCCGCTCCAGCGACTGATGGATTTGATCGCGCGCCTCCTGGTACGTACGCTTCTCCGTCTTGGTCGCCAGGAAGAACTGATCCCGATAGCGCTCCATCCACGGCCCGATACGTAGCTCGGCATCGCCATAGCTGGCCGCCGTGTCGATGTGATTCACGCCGTACTTCAACAGCACCTCCAGTGTGCGATCCGCCTCCTCCTGGGTGACCCGCGCCAAGGCCGCGGCCCCGAAGAGGACGCGAGAGCTCATGTGTCCAGTCCGCCCGAATGGCTGCTTGGGAATCATGCCACACGCCTCCGTTCACTGAATGGGATCGAAGACAACGTAACTCTCTCGTATGAGCGACTGGCCGGCCGCTCATACATTATGTAAAGGCAACGCATGCGTTACCCTAGTTTCTGTCGTGTATGCCAATATATCAGAGAGAGCGGGTAGCGGAAGATGGAGCCTTCCGCTACCCGAATGACCAAACGCGAGGGCATAACCTTGATGCCCGATATTACCAGGCGTAGGCTTCAGGAGCCGGTCCGCCGGGGCCAGGCCAGATCTCGTCCAGTTTCGCCAGCACCTCATCGGAGAGCTTGATCTCCAACGCGCGCAGGCTTCCCTCTAACTGCTCGATCGTTCTCGGCCCGATGATGGGCGCCGTTACCGCGGGGTTGTGCAGCAGCCATGCCAATGCCACGTCCGCCGGCTTCTCCCCCAACTCCCGGCACAACGCCTCATACTTCTCCAACTGCTCCCGATGCTTCTCGACCTGCTGTTGTATCCGCTCCGACGCGCGGCGTCCCTCAGCGGCCTTCTGCAGCGCGCCGGCCAGCATCCCGCCAGCCAACGGGCTCCACGGGATCAGCCCTAGCCCATACGCTTGGCAGGCGGGGATCACCTCCAGCTCGATGGAGCGGGCCGCCAGGTTATACAGGCTCTGCTCCGATACCAACCCCATGAAGTTGCGCTTGGCCGCCTCAGCCTGGGCTTGGGCGATGTGCCAGCCGGCGAAGTTGCTGCTGCCCACGTACAGCACCTTCCCCTGCTGTACCAGGACCTCCATCGCCTGCCAGATCTCCTCCCACGGCGTCTCTCGATCGATGTGATGCATTTGGTACAGGTCGATGTGATCCGTCTGCAGGCGGCGCAGGCTGTCCTCACACGCCTTGCGGATATGGTAGGCGGAGAGCCCGCGGTCGTTGGGGCCGTCTCCCATCACACCATAGACCTTGGTAGCCAGGACGATCTTGTCCCGCCGGCTCTTGTCCTGAGCCAGCCAGCGCCCGATAATCTGCTCCGTAACGCCCTCCCCCTTCTTCCAGCCGTACACGTTGGCCGTGTCAAAGAAGTTAATGCCCAAGTCCAGGGCGCGATCCATGATCTTGAAGCTGTCGGCCTCACTAGTGTGCGGGCCGAAGTTCATGGTCCCCAGACAGAGACGGCTGACCTTTAACCCTGTACGACCGAGACGTGTGTACTCCATCGAAGCTTCCTCCCTCTTAATGTGGTAAAGGTATATTACACATCGGCCAGGATGATGCCTCCTGGCCGATGAACCGCCAGTCATCCAGCTCGCATACAATTCGAAGCCCTGCTGGGGGATAGCAGGGCTTCGCAAGCCACGCTCATTTCACCCGCATCTCGTGGGACGCACAGGGATCACATTCGGCCCGTAAGGGGACGAAGACGTGCGTCAAAAACGAAGGTCCAGCATGCTGGACCTCTTACTACATTCAATATAGCTTACATCGGCCTCTTGTGCTGTAATGACGCTTAACATTTACGGGGGTAATCCTGAGGGACGATCACATTCATCAAAACGCTAAAGGGCAGGCTCTCAAAACCTGCCCTTTCTGGTAAGTCAAGCATTTATCCGGGATTTGGGGAGGGCCCTCACGACGAACCTGATAGCAGATCCTGGATCGCCTGCATCTGCTCGTCGCTCAGAGGACCAAACCGCATCGCGCCCACGTTCTCCTCGACCTGTTGGACAGTCTTAAATCCCGGGATGGGAATGGTCTTCTCGCTGCGCGCCCATAGCCACCCCAGCGCGGCCTGGGCCAGCGTCCGGCCATCGCGGGTGAGGATATCCCGCAGCTTCTCCAACATCTTCAGCCGCTCAGCGACCTCACCCTCTCGGAAGTTCCACCCTCGCGTCCGACGCACATCGTCCTCCGGCAGCGTGGAGTCCGGTGTGAACTTCCCGGTAAGCAGTCCCATACCTAACGGGCCTCGATTGATGCTGGCCAGGTTGTACCGCTCGCATACGGCTAACGTCTCTTCATTCCCTTCGAAGATGTTTAGTCGCTGCTGGATGGCCACGCAATGCGGCCCCTCGGCGAAGATGCGAGCCCGCTCAGGATCATCTGTGCTCCAGCCGTAGTAGCGGATCTTTCCCTTGGCGACGAGTTCCTCTAAGGCATCTCGCACCTCCGGGGCCTTTTCCAGATCATAGTTCCCAATATGGAACTGGTACAGGTCGATATAGTCCGTGTTCAGGCGGCGCAGGCTGGCCTCACAGGCCCGGCGGATGTACT
The DNA here is from genome assembly GCA_011176545.1 of Caldilineae bacterium. Lineage (GTDB taxonomy): Bacteria > Chloroflexota > Anaerolineae > DUEN01 > DUEN01 > DUEN01. The sequence continues at coordinate 35,279 of DUEN01000025.1, forward strand.
CCGGGCTGGCGTCCGCCCCGATGATCTGCCGGGTCGCTTCGTCGAACACGTTGCCGAACTTGGTGGCGATGACCACCTTGTCGCGGCGACCAGCCAATGCCTGCCCCAAGATGCGCTCGCTATGGCCGCAGCCGTACACGTCGGCGGTGTCGAAGAACGTGACGCCCAGATCCAGCGCTCGGTGGATGGCCCGGATCGACTCGTTGTCGTCCACCTGGCCCCAGCCGACCGGCTTGCCATCTCGATAGAACGGGCCACCGATCGCCCAGCAGCCCAAGCCCATGGCGCTGACTTCGATGCCGCTACGGCCCAGAGTTCGTGTGAACATACATTTGCCTCCCTATTACGCTTTACCCCTTACGTTTTACTCCTTACGTTTTACGTTCTACGCCTGATCGCGACGAAGTAAAACGTAAAGCGTAAAACGTGAAAGTAGAGCTCAGTGGAAGCGAGAGGCTAATTCCTGCTCCACCTGTGCCCACGTCAAGTCTCGACTGGCCAACAACACCATTAGGTGATAGACGAGGTCGGCCACCTCATATAGGACGCGCTCGTCGTCCTCGCCCAGCGAGGCTACGGCCGTCTCCACGCCTTCCTCGCCCACCTTCTTGGCGATCTCCACCGCTCCTTTCTCAAACAGCGAACACGTATACGAGCCCTCTCGTGGGTTTGCCTTCCGATCCTGAATCACCTTCCACAGCCGCTCGAGTACTTCGCCCCCCGCCCCCCGCTCTCCGCTCTCCGCTCCACGCTCCACGCCCTCCGTCTTACGCCCTCCGGCCTCCAGCCTCCGGAAGAAGCACGAGCGCGCGCCGGTATGACACGCCGGGCCCGCCGGCCTCACCCGCACCAGGATCGCGTCCCCATCGCAGTCCAGGCGGACATCAACCACCCGCTGGATGTTCCCGGAGGTCGCGCCCTTGTGCCAGAGCTCCCGGCGGCTGCGGCTCCAGAACCAGGTCTCACCGGTCTCGAACGTCAGCCGCAGCGACTCGGCGTTCATGTACGCCAGCATGAGCACCTCGCCCGTGTCGGCGTCCTGCACGATCGCCGGCACCAGCCCTCGCTCGTCGAACTTCACCTCGCTTATAT
>DUEN01000026.1 GCA_011176545.1 Caldilineae bacterium
TCCGGCACCGGTACCCCCAGCAGATGCAACACCGTCGGGGCGATGTCCATTAGACCAGCATCCATCTGCTTTCCCGCAGGGATGCCCGGCCCCCAAGCGATGAAAAGGCCTTCTGGTGTGTGTGTGCCACTACGGATTGGATTAGGATTGAAGAGGTCCCCAAAACCTAGCTCGGCCATGACCTCGGTTTGATAGTTATCCATCACCACAATGAGATCCGGCGCGTCCTGGAGGAAGGGGCCGTTGTAGATCTCCTCTTTCCGGAATAGGCGAACGGGGACGGGTCTCCCGGTTGCGGGGTCGGGGATATGGCGCAGGCCTTCTTCGATCTCCGTCAGGAGGCATTCCGCCTCTTCCCCTGGCTGTACCACGCCTTCCGGATCGCGCCCCTGAAGATTCAGATAGAGGCTGGCCTCGTCGGGGCAATAGGCCCGGGTGCGCCCCCAATCCACAGGGAGATGGTTCAACCGCACCAGGCCTTGCTCCTTCATCCGGACGTACTCATCGCGCAGGAAATTTGAGAGCGCCCGTTTCTTCAAAGGAGCGATCAAGCGGCGAAAGGCGGGTGAGGCCTGGTTAAGCCAAAAGAGCGGAGCGCTCAGCCGTCCCACTAGACGCGTGCGCCAATTCACCCTCCCAATCTGCTCTTCATCCTTGAGCACCAGGTATCCCTGCTCTCGCAGCCACTCGTTGAGGTAAAAGGTACGATAGGTAGGACCAAAACCATGATCCGACACCACAAACACCCAATCTCCAGTATCTAATATCCCCAACAATCGTCCCACCTGCTCATCGCTCGCTTGGTACAATCGCTTTAACGCGTCACTGAAGCGCACTGCCTGCTTTGGATCGTGCTGAGGATGGGTCGGATCCATGTGCTTCCAGAATTGATGACTGGCCCGGTCCAACGGGCTGAAGACAACCAGGGCCACCTGCCAGGGACGGCTCTCCAACAGGCGTGCAGCCACATCACCATGCATCAGGAGCACGCGAAGCCGCTCGGCCAGCATCTCAGCGTCGTTCTCTCGCTCGATCGGTTTAGGGCTGACGAACTCAAAGGGGCGTCCCAGGAAGCGATCCACCTCTCGGCTGAGCTCAGGAGGGTGAGTGTAGATCAGGTTCCCGCGGTTCAGCGGGGCAGGCCAGCCGGAGAGGAGGAATCCCTGCACCGGGCGAGGTGGGAATGTCCCTGGCATGTGGATGACAGCCGTCGTGATGCCGTAGCGGTTCAGCCATTCCCAGAAGGAAGGCGCCTGACAGAAAGAGAAATTGGCAAAGGTATAGTCATAGGTGCCCGGCCGGCGCTGGCTAAAGCCAAAAACACCCAGCTTGGCCGGATTCATCCCGGTAGCGAAGCAATACCAGGCGGGGATTGAGCGCGGCGGGATCACGCTCCAAAGGATGCCCGATGTGCCTTCAGTCATCAAGCGCCGGAGGTTGGGCAGGTCGTCCTGCCACTGTCGGACCAGATGGGGTGAGGCGCCGTCTAAGCCAATAATGAGAATGCGATTCACGTTTCTCCTCTCGCTCTTCGTCGTCTTGCCTTCTCGCCCATTCGCCCACGAGCTGCTTGCAATTGCCCAAGGCAATCCGCGACCCGGCTTAAGTAGATAATACCAGCTACCTGCCAGGGGAGTGTCCATAGATCAGACATAAATAGCAGCGTTCGCTTCAGAAAGCGGAAAAGGATACGCCCCATGCCCGGTGCTTTCCCATGTTTGGCTTCAAAATAGTATGCCCCAACGCCGCGTCGCCAGTGCATTTGCCACTGGGCTTGTATTGTATACTCCCGGTAATGACATACCTTTAGAGGCAGATAGAGCAGCCTGTAGCCGCGCTGAGCAATGCGTAACTTCAAATCGGCATCCTCCCCTGCTGCAACAGGAAACGTCTCATCAAAGCCGCCCACCTCTATCAGAACGTCGCGACGATAGGCTACGTTATTGGTGCCCAGGCCGGGGACCTCATCCCCACCCAATTGCTCCACCTGAGCCTGCTTTCCCCAGCGACGTAGCCGCATCACGTGCTCGGCAAAAGCCACTTTGTTCGTGCGCAGGAGATCGTCCGGTGCTTCTTGATACCCGCCCACACCTGCCACATCAGGCCATCTGTGGAATCCATGGGAAATTTTCGCCAGCCACTCCGGTGGCACCACACAATCGTCATCGGTGAAGGCGACGATCTCACCGCTGGCTGCCGCTATGCCTCGGTTGCGGGCTGCCGCCGGGCCGCGATTTGCATCCTGGCGCACATAGCGTACCTGTGGGAAAACGCGTTGGATCATCTCCCCCGTGTTGTCAGTGGAGCCATCATCCACAACGATGACTTCATAATTGGAATACGTCTGCCGTAGTACCGCAGTCAGACTGCAGCGCAACTGTGCCCAGCGATTATAAGTGGGAATCACGACAGAAAAGCGTATCTCGGCCTTGTTCATATCAGGCCCCCACGGCCCCTGTAACCAATCATTCTGCTAGTAGGCCAGATCGTCCACGCGGGCATCATCTTCTCCCAGACGACCAGCGGCATCATGTACGCCCTCACTTCCTCAAGTCATGGCATACTGTTGATAGGCCGTCACCAAAACATCGCCGTAGCGTTCCCATGTGAAATCCTCTGCGCGTCTGCGAGCCGCCTTCCCCATCTCACAACGCAGCTTTTCATCTGAGCGTAGGCGCTCTAACCGCTCAGCCAACCCTTCTACGTCTCGGATAGGCACGATAAACCCTTCTAAACCGTCTCTCACAACCGACCCAGCGTTAGGGGTGGTAACAACAGGCAATCCGGAAGCTAATGCCTCATAGGTCACTAGCGCACTACCCTCTTGTAGGGAAGGAAAAGCGAAGATTTCCGCCTGTTGATAGATCGCCGCCGGATCGGATACATAGCCCACCCAACGGATAGTATCGGCGGTATAGCGCCGCAACAGGGGGCGGATCTCCCGCTCTACACGCCCCACAACCCAGAGTTCTGCATCCCGCCAGCGAAGTAGCTGCCACGCCTCTAGGAGATAGAGCACGCCCTTCTGGAGGCTTACCTGCCCTACGTACAGCACTCGAAACGGTTTTCTCGCCCCCGACCGGGAGATGGGCCAGAAGCGATGGATGTCTACCCCAAAAGGCACTTGAATGAGTTTCTCATCGGCTACCCCTTGGTCCAGAAAAGAGCGTCGTACGAAATCCGAGGGAATCAATACATAGTCGGCTTGTGCTATTTCCTCAAGGGATCGTTGAATGGAACCGCGCGGCATCTTGAAGCGCATTCCCCAACGAGCATATTCCTCTTGGAGGATGGCCTGTTGAGTAAGGGGATGGGAGGAGGCGCGTTCCACAATGGTGACCGCACCTATGGCCTTCGCCCACCTCAGTGAGCGTAGACAGAAATTCCCCCATCCGTGGAACACATCACAAGGCTCCATGTGCCGGGCTGCCCAGAGGTCATAGAGCTGGTTATACACGTGATTCAGCCGACGGCTTGAGTCGTAAACCGCCAATCGCCGTAGAACGCGACTCAACAATCCCATTGCCCGAATACGCTCTGTCGGGATTTCCGTAGGCCGATAGGATCCACACAATAGAAGATGGAGCATTCTGTGCCGATGAATCCCTCTGACCGCGTAATAAGCCGTGGTACCGATGCCCCCACCAGCAAATTTCGCCCCTAGAGAATAAATCACTCGCACACCTTCACTCCAAATACCCCAGAGCCCGAAGTCGGTCTAACACCTCCCGGGAGCTTTCATCCAAGACCATCGTCCTGCGTTCTCCGCCAGATGCGATCCTTCGCTCTTTCAGTGGCCGAGAGAAAGCTTCCATCAGCACACGTCCATCGGCTTCCTCCGGTATCGGTAGCCCCCATGCCGCTAACACGGTCGGCACTACATCTACAATATGTACGCTCCCCAGACGCGCGCCAGCGCGGACGTTCGGCCCGGCTAGGAGTAAGATACCATCGGGGGTGTGAGTGCCGTACTCTCGCTCCGGGGGAATGGGCCGGACCAGCGGGTCGATCGGGTAGCCTGTGATGATGTGATCACTCCACCGCGCGGGTTCCACCACCAAATCCGGAGGAGTATCCTCCGCGCGGGCATCTGGATAAAGCTCCTCCAATCGCCACACCCGAGCGAACAAAGGGCTGCCTTCAGCATCTTTCAGCCCCAGGAGATACCGACGAACCTCCTCTCGGAGCGCAGGCATTTCCTCAGGAAACACACAACCTCGAGGCAAGCGGCCCGCTTTGTTTATGTAAAGCATCCCCATCCCCGTGAGGGCAAAGACCCGCGTGTGTTCCCAGTCCAGGTTCTCGTAAGCGACAGCCAGGCGCTCGTCCCATCGCAGAAGAGGCCAGGATATGAGGCGACGCACGGGAGTGGGGAAACGCGGCCAAACCGCTGCGGCGGTTCCCCCTAACAGGCCCGGCAACCGCCGCCAAAAGCGCAACGCCACCTCGGGCCGGAAACGTAGCCAGCCAGCATCGGAGAGCACCCGATAGAGGGCTACGTATCGCTTCGCCGGCGTCGAACCGTGATCCGAAATCAAGCAAATCAGTGTATCCTCATCCACAACTTCCAATATCCAACCCAACGCTCGATCGGCGGCCACATAGGCCCTTCGGATCGCTTCCCAGTCCCACGTGCGGTGGTTCACTGAGTCGGTCACGGAGAAGACAACGAAGAGTAAATCGACCGGTTCAGCCTTCCATAGCCACGCTACAAACTCCCCCTGCTCGATCGTCAATCGCTCCCAGCGCTGCAGAAACAACCCCAGAGCCATTCGCCGTTGATGAGGGTTCTGGCGATTCATCAACTCAATCTCTTCTTCTAACACTCGATAAGGATGCCCCCGCCTATCCCATTGTTGAAGCAAATCGGGAGGATAAGCGATATGCGAGGAGCGTCGCGGGCTATCGAAGCCAGTGACCATATACCCTTCCAGAGGGGAAGCCGGATAAGTCATCGGCACGTTTAACACACCAGCCCGCATCCTAAAGCGATTGACCCATCGCCAGATCGGTACGCCGCGATAACCGACGAGGTTAGACGGGATGAACGTATATCCGCCGGGCACCCTGCGAACCCCGTCGAAGATCCCCGTCTTCGCCGGGGAGAGCCCCGTCATTAACGAGGGCCAGGCGATGTTAGTGTAAGGGGGAATAGTGGAACGGAGGGTAGCTCGCGTCCCCCGCCGTATCAGCGCTTCCAGATTAGGTAGCGCTCCCTCTTCTAACAACGGGTCGATGTAATCCCACGTCGCGCCGTCCCATCCGACGATCAGAACCCTGTTAATCATCAAGGACTCCATACCTTGTTGGATTTCGGACAAACCACGATCGACACACTATATGTTGTGATCATAGCAAAAGAAGCCACTAGATATAACAGAAATCCTCGGGGCCAAAGTCCCAAAATATAAGCCCGGGTATTACATAACCCGCGCGCGTTGGCCCCACAGGGCTTGCCACATGAGACGAAGACCTTTAGCGTAGTCTTCCCGCTCGCTTATCAGGAGAAACCCGCCAAAGATGGAAAGAAAGACTCCCGTTTTGAGAAGCAAAGCCTGCCATGACGGGTCAGGAAAGGTCTGCTCTAACCCAAAGCCGACGGTCCAAGCCAGGGTCATAGCAACACAAGGGTGAACGACCAGGCGCCGCCACGAGAAATCCACCATCTCACGTAGTGGGCGATAAAGCCGCCAACCGCCGACCAACAGCATCGCATCGGCGGCCACCGCGACGCCATTGATCCCCGCCAGCGAGGCTCCCACGATGACGGCGGGAATGAAGAAAACGGTTTGGACGATCCGGGCATCTCGCATCGCATCCGGCCGACCGGTGGCGAATAACAGGTTACCGATGAGCATCAATATAGGATCCAGCACGATATAGACAAGCATTAACCGAAACGTCCACAACATGGGCCACCACTTCTCGCCGATGACGTAGTGGATAAATTCCGGCATGGCCAATCCGAATACACCCGCGATGAGGAAGCCCGTGCGCAGGATGACGAGAGCCGAGCGGTAGAAAGCCCGCGACAATTCCACGCGCTTATCCTGCACTCTGGCGAAAACGGGGCCGAAGACGGTTACCAACGGATTGGCGAACACCCGACGTGGATAACGTGCGAACTCATAGGCCTTGGCATAGTATCCCAACGGCGTTTTCCCCAGCGCGGTTCCCACCCAGAAGTCATCAAAGGTGTCCAAAAGATAGGTCAAATTAGCGGCTACCCAACTCGGCCTGCCATATCGCCACAGCCACCGGACGACCTCACGATCCCACCCGAAACGCGGCCGCCATAGGCGGAATGGCCCCCAGGAAAGGAGGAACCTCATACCCAAACCGCTGAGCCGTTCGGCGACCAACGCCCAGATCCCCCAGCCGCGCCAGGCCAAATAGGGCGCCACAAGTGTCATGACGGCCGAAGCCAGGATATCCATCCAGGCGAGATAGGAGAAGGCCAATCGTTTACGTAGGAGGGTCTCCTGGAGGCTACTCAAGTCGGATAAGATGTAGGCTACGATGAGCACGGCGATCACACTTCCCAGACCAGGCATCTGGGGATACATCCTTTGCAGGAAGGGCGCCACCATCAACAACAATCCGGATGTGGCCAGGTCTAGCCCGATGCGGAGGGTGAAGAGCGTCCGCAGGAAGGTCTCATCCACTTCCTGCCGATGAATGAGGGCCATGTTCAGCCCAAAGCCTCGCAGGCGGGAGGCCAACCCCAGATAGAACAACGCCAGCGCCACGACGCCGAAATGCTCAGGCAATAACAACCGGGCGAGCAGAATCGATCGTGTAATGCCCAACACCAAGGTCACCATCGAGGCGCCGACGCTATACAGCGAGCCGCGCACAGCCCGAACAGCAACAGGCGAGATATCCGAATCCACTGGGGACGCCTCCAGAGGGCCCTCCTCACACATCGCCTATCTTCCCTCATCGCGTGCATGGATTATATCCCACATGCAACCGAGAGACCAGCCATCTTCTTACCCCCATGCTGAGCGGTGACGCAGTCAAATTCCTTTGACTTCCCCCTGGACTTGGGCTATAATCGCCCTCTGGGGGAAAGACCGCCAAGCACCAGCTTATAGGCAGGCAAGCCGCGTGGGGCTCACTGCGATGTCTGGTGAGGGCTGCAGGCCAGGCCTCACATGTCATGCCTGGTTCCATCATCGCCCCCCACTATCTATCGGCTCAGCCTGATATCGCTCTTTTGACAATCGATCTCATCTGGGAGCGCTGTGCCTGAAAATCTCTCTCTTCAAGGTCAGCCCAAGGTCGTGGCTATCGGCGGCGGGACGGGGCTATCCTCCCTGTTACGGGGCTTAAAGGCTTACACGCATCACATCACGGCCATCGTCACAGTCGCCGATGACGGGGGAAGCTCCGGCCGCCTGCGGGAGGAGCTGGGTGTCTTGCCGCCCGGCGACTTTCGTAACTGCATCGCCGCCCTCGCCGACGATGAGGCGCTCATGACCAAGCTGTTTCAATATCGCTTCGGCGAGGGGAACGGGCTCGGCGGCCACAACTTCGGGAACCTGTTCATCGCGGCCATGGCCGCGGTGACGGGCAGCTTCGATCGAGCGCTTGTGGAATCCAGCCGGGTTCTGGCGGTGCGGGGACGGGTGCTCCCCTCGACGATGAAAAGCGTGACCCTGTGCGCGGAAGTACGCGAGGAAGGCTCTGAAGGAGAACCCCGCTGGCGGCGCGTCCAGGGGGAGTCTCGCATCCCTCAGGCGGCCCAGGGGCACGTCATCGAGCGGGTGTTCCTGCAACCGGAAGACCCTCCCGCGTATCCCGAAGCTGTGCGGGCCATCCTGGAGGCCGATCTCATCGTCGCCGGACCGGGCAGCCTCTTCACCAGCGTGCTGCCCAATTTGCTGGTCCCCGACATCGCCGCGGCCATTCGTGCCTCCCGGGCGGTCAGAGTGTACGTCTGCAACGTGGCCACGCAGCGCGGCGAGACGGACGGCTTCGGCGTCCATGAGCATGTGCAGGCGCTCCAGGCTCACGTGGGATGGGATCTCTTCCCCCTGGTGTTGGCGAATGATCACTTCCCCCACGAGCATCCCCCCGGCAAGGGGGTCACATGGGTGCATCTACCAACAGCCGAGGCTATGGCCACCGGGGGATATCGCGTAGTAACGGCCAGCCTCGTTGACCCGGAACGCCCATGGCGACACAATCCGGACAGGCTGGCGAAGGTCCTACTGGCGCTGTATCAGAAGGAAATCGCCACATAACGTCCATGGGCGTCACCCTCCCAAATGCATAGCTTCACATCGCCTATCACAACATGAGGAGGTTATTACATGGCTCTCAGAGTTGGCATCAATGGGTTCGGCCGCATCGGACGGCAAGTCACCAAGGCGTTGCTGGAAAAGTATGAAGGGAAGCTCGAACTGGTCGCCGTCAACGATCTGTTCAGCGTGGAAACCAACGCCCACCTGTTCAAGTATGACTCCAACTACGGGATCTTCCCCGGAACTGTGGAGACCAAGGACGGCGACCTAGTCATCAACGGCAAGGTCATCAAAAACCTCTCGGAGCGCGATCCCAGCAAGCTCCCGTGGGCTGACCTGGGCGTAGATGTCGTCGTGGAGTCCACAGGCGTGTTCAGGAAGCGGGATCAGGCCGCGATGCACCTGAGCGCTGGCGCCAAGAAGGTCATCATCTCGGCGCCGGCTACGGAGCCGGATATCACCATCGTGCTGGGCGTGAATCATGAGATGTACGACCCGGCCAAGCACAACATCATCTCTAACGCCTCCTGCACTACCAACTGTCTGGCCCCGGCTGCCAAGGTGCTGCAGGATCTGGCCGGCATCGAGAAGGCGCTGATGGTCACGGTCCACTCCTACACTAACGACCAGCGCATCCTGGACCTTCCTCATAAGGATCTGCGTCGGGCTCGCGCCGCGGCGCTTAACATCATCCCGACGACGACGGGCGCCGCGCGGGCGACGGGCCTGGTCATCCCCGAGTTGCAGGGCCGCTTTGACGGCTACGCGCTGCGCGTGCCCACGCCGACCGTCTCCATCGTGGACTTCGTGGCCGTCACCAGCCGCGATGTGACGGTGGAAGAGCTGAAGGAAGCCTACAAGGCCGCCGCCGAAGGCCCCATGAAGGGCATCCTGGGGTACACCGAGGAACCGGTCGTGTCGATGGACCTCAAAGGCGACGAGCGCTCCAGCATCATCGATGGCCAGCTCCTGCAGGTCATCGGCGGCAACTTAGTCAAGGTCGTCGCCTGGTACGACAACGAGTGGGCCTACTCCGTGCGCGTGGCCGATCTGCTGGCCTTGATCGCCGATAAGGGGCTGTAAGAGCCGGGTATCGCCTTATCTGACTCCTGACGAGCTGGAAGCTGGGTGAGAAGCTGGTCATCGGCCAGCCTCCAGCTTCCAGCTCTTTATGTCTGCCTATACTCGCAAGGGATGGGAACCGCAGAGAGACCGAGAAGATAGAGACGAAGCATGCCTCGCCCTTTATAGGACAGCCGAACTATTGGGGCGACGTATGCGTTGCCCCATAGGCATCAAGTTAAGTGAAATATGGAAGCACATCCTTGCTTCTGTTCAGAGAAGCACCAAGCCCCTGTAGGGGAGACCGGCCGGTCGCCCCTACTTCAGAGGCGGATAACCTGAGCGGTGGATTCTATCCGCTTGGGCGGGCAACCCAGATGCCGCGTGCATGCGGCGCGATTGATCCGACGAGGGCTTCCACACTTATGTGGTCCTCCTTGGAGAGAGGAGGTAGCAGGAGATAGCCTCGCCCGCACTGTTAAGTTGACGCGTATAGGGCGACGTATGCGTCGCCCTTACAGCCACCAGTGAGCGACAAGGGAGGAGCTTATGAATAAGAAAACCGTACGCGATATCGATGTCAGGGGGAAACGGGTGTTGGTACGCGTGGATTTCAACGTCCCGCTGGCCGATGGCAAGGTGACGGATGATACCCGGATCCGGGCAGCGCTGCCCACCATTCAATATCTCATCGACCAGGGGGCTAAGGTCATCCTGATGTCCCATCTGGGCCGCCCCAAAGGCCAGGTGAAGCCCGAGCTCAGCCTGAAACCCGTGGCCGAGCATCTGAGCCAGCTCCTGGGCAAGCCGGTGAAGATGGCCCCCGATTGCGTCGGCCCCGAGGTGGAGGCGATGGCAGCCGAGCTGCAGCCGGGCGACGTGCTCCTGCTGGAAAACACCCGCTTCCACCCCGAGGAGCGGAAGAACGACCCCGCCTTCGCCCAACAACTGGCCAAGCTCGGCGACATTTATGTCAACGACGCCTTCGGCAGCGCCCATCGCGCGCACGCGTCCACGGAGGGAGTCGCCCATTATCTGCCGGCCGTGGCTGGTTTCCTCATGGAGAAGGAGCTCAACTTCCTGGGCAAGGCGTTGGAGGCCCCGGAACGACCGTTCATCGCCATCCTGGGCGGCGCCAAGATCTCCGACAAGATCGGCGTCATCCAGAACCTGCTGGGGAAGGTGGACGCCCTGCTCATCGGCGGCGGCATGGCCAACACCTTCCTGCAGGCTCAAGGGTATGACATGGCCGAATCTCTGGTGGAGGAGGATAGCCTGGACACGGCGAAGCAGCTCCTCCAGGAGGGCGAGGGGAAGATCGTCTTGCCCGTTGATCTCGTGGTCGCGGACGCCTTCGACGCGAACGCGAACCGCAAGGTCGTGCCGGTGGATGAGGTCCCAGCCGGCTGGCGGGCGCTGGATATCGGCCCGGCCACCATCGCGCACTTCACTAACCGCCTGTCAGGGGCCAAGACGGTGGTCTGGAACGGCCCCATGGGCGTGTTCGAGTTCCCCGCGTTTGCAGAGGGGACCTTTGCCATCGCCCGGGCGCTAGCTGAATTGGAGGACGCCGTCACCATCATCGGTGGCGGCGATTCGGTGGCGGCCGTCAAGCAGTCTGGGGTGGCGGACAAGATCACGCACATCTCCACCGGCGGCGGCGCCAGCCTGGAGTTCCTGGAGGGGAAGACGCTGCCAGGCGTCGCCGTCCTGCAGGATAAATAGGCTCACACGGAGACGAAAAAAGAACAGAGGCGCACGACTGTGCGCCTCTGTTCTTACCTCGAACTAAGGAGGAATCCGGATGTCGCCCGAACAGCTCCCCGACTGGCAGAATCACCTGGTCGTCGGGCGGAACAAGGAACCCGCCCACGTCCCGTTGGTACCCTACCCAGACGTCGCCTCGGCATTGAAGGCAGATCGCTACGCATCCCCCTACTTGCGGCTCCTCAACGGACCTTGGAAGTTCTTCTTCGCGCCCAATCCAGCCTCTACACCGAAAGGCTTTTACAAGCCTGACTTCGACGTGTGCGATTGGGACACCATCATGGTGCCGGGGAACTGGCAGCTCCAGGGATATGACATCCCTATTTATGTCAACGTCCAGTACCCCTTCCCCATCGACGACCTGCCCCGGGTGCCCGAAGATGACAACCCGACCGGCTGTTACCGACGCACCTTCACCATCCCGGAGGGATGGGAAGGCCGCCAGATTTTCATCCTCTTCGAGGGAGTAGACTCAGCCTTCCACATCTGGGTCAACGGCGAGCTGGTGGGATACAGCCAGGGGAGTAGGCTACCGGCCGAGTTCAACATCACCCGTTACCTGCGCCCCGGGGAGAACACGCTGGCCGTGCGGGTGTACCGCTGGTCCGACGGAAGCTATCTGGAGGACCAGGACTTCTGGCGGCTAAGCGGCATCTATCGGGACGTCTATCTGTGGGCAGCGCCCCCGGTCCACGTGCGCGACTTCCGGGTCGTGACAGACCTGGACGAGGCGTATCAGGATGCCACGCTCAAGGTCCAGGCCAAGGTGCGCAACTACGGCGAGCAGGACGCGGCAGGCTACACCATCGAGGTCATGCTCTACAATGCGGAGGGACAACCCGTTTTTGAGGAGTCCGTCTCGGCCTCGATCGATGTGGCGGCCGGCAAGGAGGCCACGGTGGATCTGGAGCGGGCCGTGACCAACCCAGAGAAGTGGTCGGACGAGCATCCATATCTGTACACGGTGGTCATCACGCTCAAGGACGCGGCCGGGCAGATCCAAGAGATCGAGAGCAACCGGATCGGGTTCCGCAAGGTCGAGCTAAAGGACGGGCAGATCCACGTCAACGGGAAGCCCATCCTCATCAAGGGCGTGAACCGGCACGAGCACGATCCCGACACCGGGCATACGATCACCGTGGACTCCATGATCCAAGATATCAAGCTGATGAAGCAGTTCAACATCAACGCCGTCCGCACGTCCCACTATCCCAACGATCCTCGTTGGTACGATCTGTGCGACCAATATGGCATCTACGTCTTCGATGAGGCCAACATCGAGTCCCACGGCGTCTGGGATAAGCTGACCAAGGACCCCACGTGGCGGACCGCCTTCATGGAGCGATGCATCCGCATGGTGGAGCGGGACAAGAACCACCCGTGCGTCATCGTGTGGTCCTTGGGGAATGAGTCCGGCTACGGGCCGAACCACGACGCGATGACGGATTGGATCCATGAGAACGACCCCACCCGGCTGGTGCACTATCACCCGGCCGAGGACGCGCCCATCGTTGACGTGTTGGGGCCGATGTATCCCAGCGTGGATCGGATCATCGAGATGGCCCAGGACCCGAACGAGACACGCCCCGTGATCATGTGCGAGTATGCCCACTCCATGGGAAACAGTACGGGCAACCTGAAGGAATATTGGGAGGCGATCGAGAAATACCCCCGGCTGCAGGGCGGCTTCATCTGGGACTGGGTCGATCAGGGGCTGCGCCGGGTGACGGAGGACGGCCAGGAGTGGTTCGCCTATGGCGGCGACTTCGGCGACGAGCCCAACGATGGGAACTTCTGCATCAACGGGTTGATTTGGCCCGACCGCAGGCCGCATCCGGGCCTCTGGGAGTACAAGAAGGTGCTGGAGCCGGTGAAGGTGGAGCCGGTAGATCTGGCAGCCGGGAAGGTACGCATCACCAACAAGTATCGCTTCGTCGATCTGAGCGGGCTGGTCGGCTCGTGGAGCCTGGTCGCGGATGGCGAGGTGCTGCAGTCGGGCTCGCTGCCGCGGCTGACCACGCCGCCCGGCGAGAGCGAGGAGGTGACGATCCCCTTCCGGCAGCCGGTGTTGAAGCCGGGCACCGAATACTGGCTGCACATCCGGTTCGAGCTGGCTCAGGATACCCTCTGGGCCGAACAGGGACACGAGGTGGCCTGGGCCCAATTCCAGATGCCGTTCGCCGTCCCGGAGGTCGCCCCGCTACCCGTGGCGAAGATGCCCGCGCTGAGGCTGGAGGCCGATACCGGGATCATCACGGTGCGCGGCGACGACTTCGTAATCACCTTCTCCCAGGAGACGGGGCGGATCACCTCCTGGCGCTACGGGGACAGGGAGCTGGTGTTGCAGGGGCCGGCGCTCAACATCTGGCGCGCCCCCACGGACAACGATGCCAACACTTGGGGCGAGCAGAAGATGGCCATCCGCTGGCGGGAGGCCGGGCTAGATCGCCTACAAGAGCGCGCCGAGTCCGTCCGCACGGAACAGCTCAGCGCCCAGGTCGTCCAGATCACCGTGCGCTCCGTCAGTACCCCGCCGGTCGAGAGAAAACCTTCGCGCTCGGAGCGATGGCCCGAGTTCCTGAGGCAGTTAGAGGAAGGGATCGACATGGCGCTGACGGAGGAGGATCTCCGGAAGCTCTGCAGCGCCCTGGGCATCGACTACGATGGTCTACCGGGACAGGAGAAGAACGAGCGGATTCAAGTCCTGGTCTCCAAATTGGGCCGATCGGATCGCATCAGCGAGCTGTTGCGGGTGGGGCTGCCACTCATCTGGGCGACGAAGCGTGCCCTCCCCGGCCGGATTCGCAGAGCCCTGGAGGAGGTTCAGGGGATGTCGCCCGAGGAGTTGAAAGAGGCCTTCACAGTCCGCTATACGGCCCGATTCGACTGCGAGTACACGTACATCATCTACGGGAGCGGTGACGTCGTGCTGGACACCCACGTGGTGCCGGGCGGGGATCTGCCACCGCTGCCTCGCGTGGGCCTGCGGATGACGCTGCCCGGCGGGTACGAGCGCTTCACCTGGTACGGCCGCGGCCCGCACGAGACCTATGTCGATCGCAAGCTGGGCGCGAAGGTGGGGATCTACGACGGCACGGTGGACGAGCAGTACGTGCCGTACATCACGCCGCAGGAGAATGGAAACAAGACGGATGTACGCTGGGTGGCGCTGAGCGACCGCCAGGGGGTCGGCCTGCTGGCCGTGGGGATACCGTTGCTCAACGTCAGCGCGCATCACTTCACCGCGAAGGATCTCACCGAGGCACGCCATACATACGAGCTGAAGCGCCGGGAGGAGATCACACTGAACCTGGATTACGCGCAGTGTGGGCTGGGGAACGGAAGCTGTGGCCCGGGCGTGCTGCCGCAATATCTCCTGGAGCCGCGCGAGTATCGCTTCCAGGTACGGCTGCGGCCGTTCCTGTGGCACGCGGCGCCGCCAATTGTCCTAAGCAAGCAGAGGATTGGATAAGGGTCCACGAAACTCATCTGAAGCCGCCCCCACGTGGGGGGGCCTCCTTATTTTCGACATGCATTCCCCCTACGATTCTTTCCTCCTCTGTGCTCTCCGCGCCTCTGCGGTGAAGTGTCTGAATCGCGCTTGTCAGAGGCCGGATTTCGTATTACAATTTGTTTAACCTATGATCAATTGTACATCGATGGTGATCCGCAAGCCCAATGGATGTGAGCTTCGTCGGATCACCATGGCTTTCATTGTCCCCTCTAAGGCATCGTAGCCGACGCCTTCCAGCCACCGTTGGTGTCACTACTCCCCCAGTCCTCTCCCCCTGAGATCTCTTGGATCCCGAGACGATCTCGTGGGCATGGCGGCGGATTGAATGTCGTCCGTACGCCTGAAGTAAGGGCATACCAAAGTTCATACCCGGGAGGTCAAGAGATGGCGGATCGGCAGTTCGTGGACGGTGAGGTGGTCTATCCCTCCGAGGAGGTCATAGCCAAGGCGCGCCTGAAGGACTGGGACGCGATGGCCCGTCGCGCAGCCGAGGACCTCGAGGGCTTCTGGGCTCAGGAGGCCGAGGAGCTCGAATGGTATCGCAAATGGGACAAGGTGTTGGACGACAGCGGGAAGCCATTCTACAAATGGTTCACCGGCGCCAAGGTCAACATCGTTCACAACTGCCTGGATCGATACCAGAAAAGTTGGCGCCGCAATAAGCTGGCTCTGATCTGGGTCGGCGAGCCCGGGGATGTACGCACCTACTCCTATTATGCCCTCAACCGGGAAGTGAATCAATTCGCCAACATCCTCAAGGCCATGGGCATTCAAAAGGGAGACCGTATCACCATCTACATGCCCCGCGTGCCCGAGATCGTGATCGCCATGTTGGCCTGCGCTAAAATCGGCGCCGTACATTCCGTGGTCTACGGCGGATTCAGCGTGGACGCCTTACAGGGACGGATCGAGGATTCGCAGTCCCGCATGGTGATCACGGCCGACGGCGGATGGATGAACGGCAAGATCGTCCGGCTGAAGGATACGGTGGACGAGGCCCTGAAGCGCTGCCCATCGGTGGAGACGGTCATCACTGTGCGACGCACGGGACACGAAGTCCGTATGGAGCCAGGGCGCGACTATTGGTATCATGACCTGATCGGGCTACCCATCGCCACGGGGAAATGCCCAACGGAGCAGCTGGACGCGGAAGATCCCCTCTTCATCCTGTATACCTCAGGCACGACCGGGACCCCCAAGGCGATCTTACATACACACGGCGGGTATATGGTGGGGATCTATACCACGCTCAAGTACGTCTTCGACATCCAGGATGAGGACCGATGGTGGTGTGCGGCGGACCCGGGGTGGATCACTGGCCATTCCTACATCGTCTATGGCCCCCTGTTGAACGGGGCGACCACTTTTATATATGAAGGGGCGCCTACGTATCCCTATCCGGATCGCTGGTGGGCCCTGATCGAGAAATATGGAATCACCATCCTCTACACCGCCCCCACAGCGATCCGCGGGCTGATGCGCTTCGGCGAGTCCTGGCCGAAGCGCCACGATCTGTCCTCCCTGCGCCTACTCGGCTCGGTGGGCGAGCCCATCAACCCCGAGGCGTGGCGCTGGTACTATGAAGTGATCGGCGGCGGACGATGCCCCATCATGGACACCTGGTGGCAGACGGAGACGGGCATGTTCATGATCACGCCGACGCCAGTGGTGCCCCTCAAGCCCGGCTCCGGCACTCGCCCCTTCTTCGGGCAGGAGGCCGAGATCGTGGATGAGGACGGCAACCCGGTACCTGACGGCGAGGAAGGCTACCTGGTGCTCAAACGCCCCTGGCCGGCCATGATGCGTACCATCTACAACGATCCCGATCGCTACGTTGACCAGTATTGGAGCCGCTTCCCCGGCAAGTACATGACGGGCGACTCGGCGAAACGGGATCGGGATGGATACTTCTGGATCATCGGTCGGGTGGATGATGTGATCAAGGTCTCAGGATACCGGCTGGGTACGGCGGAGATCGAGAGCGCCCTGGTGAGCCATCCTGCCATCGCCGAGGCCGCGGCCATCGGCCTGCCGCACGAGGTCAAAGGGAACGCCATCCACGCTTACTGCATCCTCCGCACCGGCTATGAGCCCTCGGAGAAGCTGGCGGAGGAGCTACGACAGCACGTGCGGGAGCACATGGGGCCCATCGCCCGGCCGGAGAAGATTCACTTCGTGGATAAGCTACCTAAGACTCGCTCCGGGAAGATCATGCGTCGCGTGTTGAAGGCGCAAGCCCTGGGCCTGGACGTGGGGGATACCTCCACGATGGAGGATTAGCGGTAAGAGCAGACAGCTGGTAGGAGCGATTCATGAATCGCTCCTACCAGCTGTTATCTGCGGATAGGCAGTGATAGATCAGACCGGTAGTGGCGATTCATGAATCGTCGCTACCTGCCTCTACCTGTGGGTGGGCAAGGGTAGGGAGAAGGAAACCCTCGTCCCATACGTGGATCCGTTCGCGTCCGTGAAGATCGGGCTCTCGGCCCAAACCCGGCCGCCATGAGCCTCCACGAGGTACTTCACGATGGCTAACCCTAGGCCAGAGCCCCCGCTGGATCGAGAGCGGAACTTGTCCGCCCGATAAAATCGATCGAAGATGTGCGGCAAATCCTCGGGCGCGATGCCCGAACCGGTGTCCGTCACCTGGACGATGACCGCCTGTCCTCTCTCGCCCGGCGGCCTTCCCTTAAAGGCTTGGATGTGCACCCGGCCGCCCTCCGGTGTGTATCGGAGCGCGTTGCTGATCAGATTCCCGATGACCTGATGGATGCGGTCGGCATCTATCAACAGCCAGGGGAGATCTTCGGCTACCTGCACCTCCAGTTGGATCGCCTTCTCCTGAGCACGGGGGGCCATCAATTCGACCGCCCTTTCGATCACCTCGCGAAGGTCCGTCTCCGTTCGCTCCAGTTTGAGCTGCCCGGCCTCCGCCAGGGAAAGCAGCCTCAGATCGGCCACCAGACGATTCAACAACAGCGTCTCCTCGTGGAGCGAGGCGATCCGCTCCGCGTCCAGGGGGAGCACCCCATCGAGCATGGCCTCCAGGTTGCCCTGAATGACGCTCAGGGGAGTACGCAGCTCATGCGCGATGTCTGCCATGAGATGGCGCCGTTGAGCCTCCGCCTGAGCAAGGCTCTCGGCCATGGCATTAAAGGTCTGGGCGAGCTCACCCAGCTCATCCTCCGAGTTCACCCGGACCCGATGATCCAGCTTACCCTCGGCGATGGCACGGGCGGCAGCCTGTAGCTGTCGGATAGGCGCCGTGAGGTGGAAGAAGAGAATCGCCCCCAGGACGAGAGCGACCACGCCCGAGATCACCCCGGCGAGCAGGATGCTGCGATTCAACTCGGTCAGGAACTGACCGGCCGGGGTGGCTGCGCCAGGTGTATCCAACGCGGCGATGATGAGCGTTCCCACCTGACGTCCATCGACCATGATGGGAACGCCTGCGGCCAGCTCCTGCGGAGAAAACCTGCGCCCCTGCCACTCACCGCTTGTGTCAACGACTACCTGCCCTGAGGCATCGACCAGGATGAGCCGCTGCCCCATCATCGTCCACATGTCCCACCCGGTCTTCGTGCTCTGCCCTCTCCATCGCTCCATCATGCCCCATCCCATCATGGGGCCCATCATGCCGCGCCCCATCATGTCCGGGTGGGACATCATCATTCCCATAGGGTTCTGAAGCGCGGCCGTTACCCCCTCCCAGCTGCCGGTTTGGGCGTAATACTCAGCCAAGACCGGGGCCAGCTGGCGCGCCCAAACCAGCCCGCTCCGGGTAGTATACAGGCGAAACTCACTCGTAGCCGCCAGTCTCGTCGTCACCAGCACGAGCGTTCCGTAGATCACGATGATCAAGACGAAGGCGCCCAGCAGTTTGACGAACAAGCTACTTCGCATCGGGCGCCCCCTCCAGCTTGTATCCCACGCCATAGACGGTGGTGATGTAGCGAGGGTGCTTGGGATCCGGCTCGATCTTGGCGCGCAGATTCTTGATATGAGCGTCTATGGTGCGCTCATACCCTTCATAGGCGCTGCCCTGGACCTGTTCCAGGAGCTGTAATCGGGTGAACGCCCGGCCAGGATAGCGGGCCATGGCCGCCAGAAGCTGGAACTCGGTAGGGGTCAGATCCACAGGTCTGCCCGCCACCTCCACCGTGTGTCGGGCCAGGTCGATCACAATGTCGCCCACGCGCAGGATCTCGGGGGGAGGCGCGTCGCCGGAGGCGCGGCGTAATACCGCCTTCACCCGGGCCACTACCTCCCTCGGACTGAAAGGCTTGACCACGTAATCATCGGCGCCCAGCTCCAGGCCGATGAGCCGATCCACCTCCTCCGCCCGCGCGGTGAGCATAATGATGGGCACGCTCGACTCGCGACGGATCATCCGACACACATCCAGCCCATCGAGCCCGGGCAGCATCAAATCCAGGATCACCAAGTCCGGCTTCTCGTGACGGAAGACATCCAGAGCTGCCTGCCCATCGCGGGCGGTGACCACGTCGAAGCCAGCCTGCTTCAGGTATGCCGAGACCACCTGCAAGATCTTCCATTCATCATCAACGACCAAGATCTTCTTAGCCATAAGCCACAGCCTTCGATAAAGGTACATAATCATCGCGGGATAAGGGCACGGCGATGCCATGCCCTTATCCCGCTCAGGCGGACATATCCCCGTAAACCGGGCTCGTCCGCTATGACCTTCAGCACGTCGTCCGACGCTTACTCCTCATCCAATGTCTGCATGCCGATGAACTCACCATGCCACGTATGATACCATACCTGGCCTGTATATCCATTCACGCTGAGCATGCCGACGATCTCGTCATCCTGCAAGACATGGATGGTGTAATAGCCGTAGAAGGCATCCGCCTCATCTGCCACGGTCGTCCCAGGCATGTACCGATCCAGATATCGCTGAGCGTACTCCAACGCCCGCTCCGGAGTGATGGGCATCTCGGCCTCAGACGGGCCTCCCCACCAGCCTCCCATCATACCACGCCAGCCCCCCATATGTCCATATTTGGTGTTCCACATCATATTGGGGCCAGGCTCAGGATAGACCGCGCCTGTGTAACGATCGACCAACAGTTCGAAGGCGTGGATGCCTGTGTCCTTCTCCTCGACCTCGACGTAGAAATGATTGGAGAATTCCATGATCTCCGCCAGGGCCAGATCGGGATCGCCATAGGCGGCCACATACTGCTCCGCACGCTCGATGGCCTCATCCATGGTGAGCGGCGTCTCATCCCCTGGGACGCCCCAACCGCCCATCCCTGGGCATCCATTCACACCGGGACCTCCCATCATACCGCCAGGCCCCCATCCCATCATACCAGGGCCGCCCATCATGCCGGGCCCCCTCCAACGACCATATGGCTGATAGCGAGGCGGCTCATCCTGTGCCAGGCTCGTGCCCACCAGCACCGCGCTCACGACCAACAAAGCGATGGCCGATGCTACTATGAAGCGTACCCACCGATTCATCTTACACACCTCCTGAAATGGTTATAGTTTTTCGCTTGCGGGCGTATCATCGCGCGAGGGTGTGAAGAACCTGTGAAGACGCCATGAGGATATCTTGAAGCCTGCCGATCGCGCCTTTGACGGGCCTCTTTCGCGCGTGTAAGATGTGGCCCATCTATCAGGGTAATCGCCAGGAAAGCCCATGCTGAGGAGGTCACAATGCCCCAGTTTTATCCTGCCAATCGCGATCCATTGCTCCCCTCCGCGTTCATCCCACTGCCGTTGGGCAGCGTCAGGCCGCGCGGATGGCTATTACGTCAACTCAAGATTCAGGCCGACGGTCTGACGGGCCACCTGGACGAATTCTGGCCGGACGTGGGCCCCAACAGCGCCTGGCTCGGGGGCACGGGCGAAGCTTGGGAGCGGGGGCCATACTACTGCGATGGCCTGCTCCCCCTCGCCTATCTACTCGAGGACGAGAAGCTGCTGGCTAAGGCCCGACGTTGGGTGGAAGCCATGCTTGCCAGCCAACGCGAAGATGGCTGGTTCGGCCCATCTCTCAACCAGGACACATGGCCACTCATGATCGCCCTCAAGGTGCTAGCCCAATACCACGAGGCGACGGGGGATGAACGCGTGATCATGTTGATGCGTCGCTATTTCCGACGCCAGCTCGAGATGCCCGCCGATCTCCCCCCCGATACGTGGCGGGGCGTCCGGTACGCCGATAACGTGCTCTCGATCTACTGGCTATATAACCGTACTGGAGATACCTGGCTGCTAGACTTGGCGCGCAAGCAGTATGAGGCCGGATTCGACTGGACGACCTGGTTTATCGAGTTCCCCTGGCGAGCCAAGATCGAGCCGTTCCAGTTCCGACACGAACATCACGTCGTGAACGTGGCCATGGCCGTGAAGAACCCGGCCGTGTGGTACCAGCAAAGCCACGAGGAGCGCCACCGGCAGGCGGTCTACGCGGCGTTGGAGAACCTGGATCGCTATCACGGCCAGGTGACCGGCGTGTTCACCGGGGATGAACATCTGGCCGGCCTGGATCCCACCCAGGGCACCGAGCTGTGCGCGGTAGTGGAATTCATGTTCTCCCTGGAAAATCTGATCGCCATCCTGGGCGATCCCGCGCTCTGCGATCGATTGGAGAAGGTGACGTACAACGCGCTCCCGGCCGCGTGCACGCCGGACATGTGGGCTCATCAATACGATCAGCAGGTGAATCAGGTGCTATGCACGGTGGCCGAGCGTCATTGGACCAACAACGGTCCGGACGCCAACATCTTCGGCCTGGAGCCTAACTTTGGCTGTTGCACAGCTAACATGCACCAAGGCTGGCCCAAGTTCGTCAAACACCTGTGGATGGCAACCAGGGACGGCGGGCTGGCGGCCGTAGCATATGGCCCTTCGGAGGTCCGGACAATCGTAGGGTCAGGGACAAACGTCACCATCATCGAGGAGACGGATTACCCGTTCTCGGAATGCCTGCGCTTCCGCATCTCATGCGATGAGCCCGTCTCATTCCCGCTGTGGCTACGCGTCCCGGCCTGGGCCACGAAGGCTCACATACAGATCGGGGAGGCGGCCCCGGAGACCGTAGAGGCGGGACGATTCCACGTCATCAGGCGCACCTGGCATCCCGGCGATGAGGTGACCCTCACGCTGCCCATGTCCGTGCGAGTCACATCCCGATATCGAGGTGCCGTAGCGCTGGAATACGGCCCCCTAGTCTTCGCCCTTAAGATCGCGGAGGAGTGGCGACAGATCGGAGGAGAGCTCCCTCACGCCGACTGGGAGGTATACCCCCGATCGGCGTGGAACTACGGGCTGATCCTGGATCGGGAAAAGCCGGAACGCTCGGCGACAGTGCTCACGCGGCCGCTCGGCGATGTCCCCTTCCATCCGGATCAGGCGCCGGTACAATTGAAGGTATACGGTCGGCGCATCCCGGAATGGGGCCTGGCGATGAACTCGGCTGGCCCGGTGCCGGAGAGCCCGGTGGCCTCCTCCGAGCCGGTGGAGGAGCTGACCCTCATCCCGTATGGCAGCACCCACCTGCGCATCACCGAGTTCCCTGAGGTCTTTTAGAGCATGTCGGAAAATACATTACGAAGTCGCCAAGACGTTAAGGAAGGAAGCGTCTTGGCGTCCTCCTCATCCCTTAGTACGGGTGGGACTCAAACCCTACGGGAGACCATGAGTGCACCCTAAGGTGGGATGATCTCCCATTTTTGGCCTTCTATACGCCGCTTCGTGGGACGATTGCATAATTCAAGTAAATTCACACAGTTGATTGCTTCCCGCCCTCCAGGCATCGCGCGGAGATGGATTGTACGCGGCATATTGTGGTTTGGACCTTCTCCAACGCGAGATGTCGTGGCTCTATATTGACCATAAAGCGATTTTCTTAGCAGAGGCACATGGTAACCCGAGATTCTCAAATACCCATTGCTGCCGGGCGATCCTTGCGTTATAATAGAGCGCGCGGTATGGGCGGTGTATGATGGAGTACAAGGCCGAGAATGGGCAGACACATCCTGTTCGTTGGCAAGAGCGATTCCAGTTTGGACCGCATGTGGCCACGGTTAGAAGACCGTGGCTTACATGTCGTATTGGCTGCTAGTCAGCGCCACGCTATAGACTACGCTCGTGAGCATACGCCCGATCTGATCATCGTTGATGGGACCGTCTCCCGATCCAGTAACCGCCTGTGCCGCTCTCTGCGACGGGCGTCCCCACACAGCGCTTTAATGCTTCTGACGGATGAGAACGGCTTGGCTGAAAATGTGCCGTGCGACGCACAACTGCGCAAGCCGTTCACATCACGGAAGTTGATCGCGCGTGTCGAGAAGATGCTGGAGCAGCACTCCCCTAAAGTGCTGCAGGTAGGCGGACTCATCCTAGACCCGGCGACGCGCGTGGTTCAGGGCGCACGCGGTGAACAGCGCCTCACGCCCAAGGAATGCGAGATCCTGACCCTGCTGATGGAGCGGGCGGGAGAGGTCGTCAGCCGCGAGGAACTCATGGAGAGGATCTGGAACACAGAGTTCATGGGGGACACCCGCACGTTGGAGGTACACATCTGCTGGCTACGGAAGAAGATCGAGGCCGATCCGAGACGGCCGCAGTATATCATCACCGTGCGAGGTGAGGGCTATCAACTGAACGCCTGCCCCCGATGGCGAAGCTCGCGAGTCGGAGGAGTACATCAAAAAAGAGGCCGACCTGACTAGGTCGGCCTCTTTCATGAATAATATATGCGTCATCCTGCCTGAGCCTGCTGTTGAAACGCCCGGTTAAATGCCCTCATGAGACGGGATTTATGTCGCGCTGCGTTGTTGCGATGGATCACGCCCTTCTCCGCCGCCTTATCCAGCGCGCTGACGGCCAGCCGTAAATATTCCCGTGCAGCCTCTAAATCGCCGGTCTCAATGGCACGCCGGGCACGCTTCTCGAACGTACTAGCCCGCCCGCGGATGATACGATTGCGAAGCCGTCTCTTCTCCGAGCTGCGAATGCGCTTCTGCGCAGATCTGGTATTCGCCACCTGTATCTCCTCCTCAAATCAGGACTTCCGACTTGCCATCCTGGTTCGTTACCAAATCCATTCACGAGCTGCCATTATAATGGTCAAGGCGATTTTTGTCCAATCAATAGGGCCTTATCGCGTCCTCTCATGGCGACGCTCCCGCATCTCCCGTGTCACATCACGCATGGCCGCATCTATCCTGGGATAGGCAAGCCACACCGACCCGACACCGAACAGCCCGCCCGTCAGCGTACGTATCCACCAGTTGCTCTCATGGAGCCCTACCAACTGCACCAGGCCATCCACGCCCAAGGGCACCAAAAACAACACGTAGATCTTTAAGGGGAGTGGCGAGATCCGGATAAAGCGACGCGACAACCCGTAAGCCAGGCCGGCGATGAGGATCGCACCGTAGATCGCCAGATCCCGCTCGCAAAAGGCCATCTTATACCCCACCACCTCGTTCCCCAGAAAGCGACGGCGCTGGAAAAGGGAAAGCCCTTCCGCCATGCCGCGCGCCTCTAACTCCTGGATGGTGTATACCCTTTTCTCACCGAACAGGAAATACGAGCGCTCGGGCAGTTGATGACAGGCGGGCATGTAGGCCAGGTAGATCCATCGCGCTGGCGTCTCCGCGCCGTGGGCCATCAACACGGGCGCGGCCACAGGCAGCGCGATAAACAGGGCGACGAGCACGTTAAACAGAGCCAGCCAATGGGAGGCGAGCCTATATACCAGCCGATCGATTGCTTCCATCCAGCGGGCCGCCCAGGCAGCTCGCCCCGAATCCGTGCTCAACACGATGCCGCCTCTAACGCGCTCCGCAGCTTTCGAGGATCGATGGGGGCATAAAGCCGAACGTCCCCGATCTCGATCACCGGGATGAAGTACCGGTAGCGGCGAAAGAGCCGCGCATCCTGAGTGATGTCCACCTCGCGCAGCTCAAAGTCGAACTCAGCCGCCAGCTCCTCCAGAAGCTCTCGCGCTTCATCACATAACGGGCAGTCCGATTTCTCGTACAGCGTTACGATCATCGCTGCAAAATGCTCCCTAAATGTCTACGCAGCATGCTCGGGGTAAGCGCCCCCACCCAGCGGGCCACGATGATGCCGTCACGGTCAATGAAGATGCTGCTGGGCAGGTGACGCACCTGGTATTGATCCGACACACGCCCCTCGGTGTCCAGGATGATCTGGAACGAGATGCCGAACTCCTCCGCAAAAGCCAGGACCTGTGAAGGGGACTCCTGCACGTTCACGGCCAGGATGACGAACCCCTCATCTCGATGGGCTTCATAAGCCTGGATCAGCTCTGGCATCTCCCGTCGGCAGGGAGGACACCATGTGGCCCAAAAGTTGATCAACACCGGTCGGCCCCGCAGTTCACTCAAGAGCGTCCGGCGTCCATCGGGATAGATCATCTCGAAGTCCGGCGCCGGATGTCCCGCCACCGGCGGACCTGTATCCGGTAACGGGCGCCCCTCGGGCAGATCCGCCACGGCCGCGTTCGTCTGAGCCCCCTCGGCCCGACGATGCCACCATGAGACGCCCGCCACGACGGCCAACACAATCAGCAGGCCGAGAACAACCTCTCCCCACAGACGCGACACGCCAGGACGGGAGGAGCCATGCGTCCGTACAGATGAGCCCATTACTGACCTCACCTCTGCGCCGGAGAAGTGGCGGAGCCTCGAGCCATGCCGAGAGCGCTCGACGTCCCAGCCAGTGAAGCCCCGCTCAGATACCCGATATAGCCCGGGATCAACGGCAACACGCACGGCGAGAAGAAGGACAGCAGTCCGGCGAGAAAGGCCAACGGCATCGTCACCCCGGACGTGCTCAGGTCAAACCGAGATTCCACAGCGATCAACCCCTGGCCGAACCGCCCCAGGAAGACGTCGGACAGGACGCGCATCTGATCCGTGAGCAGCAGCCAGCCCACGAAGATGAGGAAGAGGCCGCTGAGTAAAGACACGATCCCCGCATATCGGTTCAGCCGCCGAAGCAGCGGCGTCACCGTGCTAAAGGCGGCGCCCGTGGCCAGGAAGGGGATGCCCAACCCCAGAGAATATACGGCGAGCAGGATCGTACCCTGGGCGACGGTTTGCTCCTGCGAGGCCAGCAACAGGATGGCGGCCAGAATAGGCCCGACACAGGGCACCCATCCCGCGGAGAAGAAGATCCCCATCATGAAGGATGAGAGATATCCCCGGCGGCTCACCTTCATCTGCGCCCGACGCTCCGTATAGAGCAACGAGGTGAAGAAGTCCAGCACACTTACCAGCGCCGCGCGCCACCATTGCCTCCGCCAGTCCGGCCGCGCCCGAAGGCGACCACTCAGCCAGCTAAACAGCCCCATGGTGACCAGACCGAAGATGATCAGCAACACGCCGCCGACCTGCTGGACGAAAGGCAGGAATTGATACAACACATATCCTATGAGCCCCACAGAGGCTCCCAGTAACGTGAAGACCAGCCCGAACCCGGCTACGAAAGCCGCCGCGTGCAGGAACGTACTATTCCCCCGAAGCATTCCCGACGTTCCCCCTTGATGACTGGACTTTGATAGAAGAAGGACGCGAAGTTATGATCACGATCGGCTGAAGACAAGCTCCCCGCCGACCCACGTCTGCCAGACTTGACCGTCCTCCTCCACGATGGCGATATCGGCCGCGTATCCCGGCGTCAACCGGCCAAGCTGATCCCCATACCCGATGGCGGTCGCTGGGGTCTGGGCGGCCGCCATTACCGCCTCAGCGAAGGGCACGCCCACTCGCTTAACCAGGGTCATGATATTCTGATTTAACAGCGTCACCGCCCCGGCCAGCGTCCCATCCTCCAGACGCGAAGTCTGCCCGTCCAGGATCAGCCGATACCCTTCCCACAGATACTCTCCCGGCGACATCCCGGCGTAAGGGATGGCGTCACTGATCACTGCCGTCCGCTCCGGCCCCTTCAGCCTCCACAGCAACGCCATGGCACCCGGATGCACGTGATGCCCATCGGCGATCAACTGAGCCACGATCTCATCATATAAGAGCACAGCTCCTAGCGTGCCTGGCTGACGATGGTGGAAGCCGCGCATGGCGTTGAACGCATGAGTAGCATGATTCAACCCCAAACGCTTCACCCAGTCGGACACCTGCTCGAAGGTAGCATCTGAGTGACCGAGGACGGGGAGCACCCCCTTCTCCCGCAGGCGGGGGATGAGCTCAGCCGCCCCCTGCTCCTCAGGCGCGAAGGTGATCATGCGGATATGGCCGCGGGCGGCCTTTTGCATCTCCAGGAATTCAACCCAGGTCAGAGGGTGCTGTAGCTTCGGATCGGCCATCCCGGGCCGCCTGGGAGAGAGATGTGGCCCCTCGATGTGGATCCCGAGGATGCGGGCGCCACGTGGCGGCCGATCGATGATATCAGCCAGCTCAGCTAGGGCACCAAGGACGCGATCCATCGGTGCGGTGATCGTCGTGGCACAGAATCCCGTCACTCCAAAGCGAGGCAGCTCGGTGGCCACCTGGGCCACTTCCGCCCCCATGCAACTATATCCCAGGAGGCCATGGATATGGATATCCACCAGCCCTGGGATCACCCGCCGTCCACCGACATCGATGATCTCCGCGCGCGGCGGGATGCTGACCTCCGCCGCCGGGCCCACAGCCGCAATACGCCCCTCATCACCGATAAGGAGCACGCCCTCATCGATGGGATGAGGAGCGAACACCTCCCCGTTGACGATCGCTTTCACGCGTTGACCTCCCGATCCTAACCTTTCCACAGGGCGATTAAAAACACGTCTTTTGGGAAGCTAAGGCCCCACCCATGAGGAAGCAAGTGTATCACTATGCCCCACCATCGTCAATTATTCGTAAGATCGCCCGCGATGGGCTCCAGCCGCGGCCCCCGTGGGGTATCCAGCACCCGCCACCCCAGAGCGAGGATCTGGTCCCGCAGCGCGTCGGCCGTGCACCAGTCCTTACGGGCACGCGCCTCCTCCCGCTTCCTAACCAGATCTTGAATCTCCGGCGGCGGCTTCCGCTCTTGGGTTGCCTCTGCGCTGGCGGCGACGGTCCTCCACACCTCAGGAGGAAGCCCCTCACCAGGTCTCGGCATCCGAAACGGTCCCAGCTCGGCCAGGGCAAACGTTTGACCTCTCGTGAACCGTCGCGTCCCCCCTCCATGGATCAGCACCACGCCATGGCGGCCTAATACCTCGCAAGTCTCCGCCGCGAAATCCACCGCCAAAGCCGTGTGCTCATCGATCCCGATCATCCGCACATCAGAGGGCAACATCTCCATCAACCGGCTGAAGCGCGCCTGTCCCATGAAACATCGGCTGGTATCCAGCTCCTCACCGCCCTCCGCGTTGTCCCAATGGGGGATGAACGTCAACCTCAATCCATAAGGGCTGAAGAAATCCAATCCCTCCTGCCAGTGAAGCTCCTCTCCTACCTTGTAAATCTCGTATACCGGTAGAGCATGCGTACTGACGGCGATCGAGGCCGCGCTGGCCAGGACGATGGCGGCCCCCAGCCTGTGACGGGCGAGCAGCATATGCCATGCCAGGCTTCCTCGAAGCTGACGCACCGCGTATGTAGGGCTGCCAGGCCCAAGGAAGATCACGTTCGCCTGCAGAAGCGGCTCCAGGATCCGGGGATCATCCGGGCTGAAGGGCGTCCCCCGCTTGCGGGCGGGGATGACAGTAACCTGCGGGTGGTAGTTCTGCAGATGATGGCGCACGAAGTCGGCCACGCGCTCGGCTACCCGGGCCGAGTTAGGCTGAAATCCGGCAGGCGTCTCCAGGATGGCCACCCGGATGGGCTCATACAATCGTTGGAACAGCCAATCCCAGGCACGACGCCCGCTGGGGGAGGTCTCTCCAGAGCCGAAGAGGATGATGAAACCAGGATGTCGGACCATGGCAAGCCTCTACCGGACACGATGGAAGAGATCACGCAGCGCGGCCTCCGCCTCCGGGAAGCGGAACGTGAATCCAGCCTCTAACAGACGCCTGGGCACGGCGCGCTGTCCCTCCAACAGGATCGTCGCCATCTCGCCGAAGAGCAGGCGCAAGACCACGGCCGGCGTGGGCAACCAGGCGGGTCGTCTCAATACCCGCCCCAGGACTTGACTGAACGCCGCGTTGGTCAGCGGATGGGGAGCCGTCAGATTAAAAGGTCCCCTCGCCTCCTCATGTGCCATGAGGAAACGGATGGCAGCGACCTCGTCGGTGATGTGAATCCAGGGGAACCATTGACGGCCACCTCCCAACGAGCCTCCCGCGAACAACTTGAAGGGCAACGACAGACGCGGCAGGGCGCCTCCCTCCATACTCAGCACCACCCCGGTGCGGATCACGACCCGACGCACCCCCATCGCCTCGACCGGCGCCGTAGAGGCCTCCCACTCAACGCATACCTGCGCCAGGAAGTCATCTCCCGGCGGCGTATCCTCAGTGACCACCTCGTCGCCTCGCGGCCCGTAATAGCCGACGGCCGAGGCCTGCACCACGACGCGCGGCTTCTGCTTGGCGTCCTCAACGGCCTGAACGACCGCGCGGCCCGCGTTGATCCGGCTCTCATGGATACGCCGTTTGCGCTCGGCCGTCCAGCGGCCCGCGCCGATGTTCTCGCCAGCCAGGTTCACGATGGCATCCGCGCCATCGGCCAGATGTCCCCAACCGCTGGGCGTGCGCGCATCCCATCTGACCATCTTCACGTTGGACGGCAGGTTCGTCGTCCGCCTTGGAGCGCGGCTGAGCACGACCACCTCATGTCCTTCACCAACCAGGTATACCGCCAATACTCGTCCGATCAGCCCGGTCCCGCCTGTAATGAGCACTCGCATCATCTACCCCATCCCTCGAGCTTCTGGTCATCATCGTACCACTCACAGCCGTTTGGGGCAAGAAGGTCATTGACACAACCTCTTTTCCATGCTATAATCCCTGCAGAAATTGGTCCTGCTGCTTCCTGTCCATGCGGGGAGCCAGGCCTGTCTTATTACGTACAGGTTTCCTTCCGCTTTTCTCATTAGACGGGCGTCTCTCGCGCGGGAGACGCCTTTTTTACAGGAGCCTGAGCGATGCAACGTTCGCATCGTGGGCAATCACATATCCGGCCGCGATCTCGCTGGGTTCAATACCTTGTGCTTCTTATTCTCTCATTCTCCCTCCTCACCTCTGCCCTGGCTGAGTCTCCAGACCTCATTATGGTTCTGGAGGTGCGCGGCGTCATCGATCCCGTCGTGGCCCAATACGTCGAGCGGGGAATCCGCGCGGCCCACGATGAAAACGCCAGCTTAGTGGTCATCCAATTGGATACGCCTGGCGGCCTCGATACCGCTATGCGCAAAATCGTGCAAGCCATCCTGAACTCCGACATTCCCATAGTTGTCTCCGTCGCCCCCTCTGGTGCACGGGCGGCCTCCGCTGGCGTCTTCATCACCATGGCCGCGCACGTCGCGGCTATGGCGCCGGGCACGAACATTGGCGCTGCTCATCCCGTTGACATGAGCCAGGGAGAGATGCCGGCTACGATGGAGGACAAGGTGACCAACGACGCCGTAGCCTATGTGCGGGCCATCGCCGAGCAGCGCGGCCGCAACGCCGATTGGGCAGAGCAGGCCGTCCGCCAGAGCGCGTCCCTGACGGCACAGGCGGCGCGAGAGCAAGATGTGATCGATCTCATGGCCGAGGATTTGCCCGCGTTGCTGAAGATGCTGGACGGGTATCCCGTCTCTCTCAACGGAGAGGAAGTTGTCCTGCAACTTGAATCCCCCACGATCGAGCCGTATGCCATGACCTGGTTCGAGAGGGCTGCCCACGGTCTCATCGATCCCAACATCGCCTACATCCTGCTCACGTTGGGCACTCTGGCGCTGATCGCCGAGTTCTACAATCCCGGCGCTATCCTCCCCGGCGTGAGCGGGGTGATCGCCCTTGTGCTGGCCTTCATCGCTCTGGGCAGCCTGCCCGTCAATTGGGGCGGCGTCGTACTCATCATTATCGCGCTGGCCTTCTTCCTCGCCGACATCAAGGTGCCTGGGTTCGCGCTCAGCGTGGCCGGCGTGATCAGCTTTATCCTGGGATCCCTCTTCCTCTTCAGCCCGTTCACGCCCACGCCCCCCACCATGCCTCGGCTCTCGGTCAGCCCCTGGTTGCTGGTGACCATGACGGCCATCATCGTTGGGTTCTTCACTATCGCGGTGACTGCTGGGCTGCGGGCCCAGCGCCGCGCGTCGCTGACGGGCACTCACATGTTAGTAGGCCAAACCGGTATCGTCCTCTCCGACCTGAACCCACGCGGCGTGGTCCAGGTACAGAGTGAGACATGGACCGCCATCACAGCCGAGGGACCGATACCTGCCGGTGAAACGATAAAGGTCATCGGAGTGGATGGCCTGCACGTGCTAGTGCGCCCTCTACAACAGAAAGATTAGGAGTACAGACCATGCAAGAGATGCTCAGTTCCATCATCGCGATCCTTGTGCTGCTCGTTCTGCTTATTCCGCTAGTATACTTGTCCGTTAAGATCGTACGTGAATACCAGAGGCTGGTCGTGTTCCGACTCGGCCGTTGCATTGGGGAAAAGGGGCCGGGCTTGGTATTGCTGATCCCCTTCGTCGATCGCCCCGTATGGGTGGACCTGCGAGAGGTGTATCTGGAGGTTCCCAAGCAAACCTGTATCACTAAGGACAACGCCCCCATCGACATCGACTTTCTCATTTACTGGAAGGTCATCGACCCGACAGCCAGTGTGGTGCAAGTGGGCGACTTCGCCGGGGCCTCCCAGGGCATCGCCACTACCACCCTGCGCGCTGTCATCGGTGATATCTCGTTAGACGACGTGTTGGCGAAGCGCGAGGACATCAACCAGGTGCTGCGGGTGAAGCTGGATGAAGTCACTGAGCGCTGGGGCGTCAAGGTGACCAGCGTTGAGATCCGGGAGATCACGCCGCCGCGCGAGGTACAGAGCGCGATGAACCGCCAGCTCGCAGCCGAGCGAGAACGCCGCGCCATGGTGACGGAGGCCGAAGGCAAGCGCGAGGCGGCGATCAGGGTAGCAGAAGGCCAGAAGCAAGCAGCCATCCTGAAGGCTGAAGGCGATCGGCAAGCCGCCATCCTCCGGGCGGAAGGGTTCGCCCTGGCTCTGGAGAAGATCTACAATGTGGCGCGCACCATCGACAACAAGACCATGAGCTTGCAATACCTAGAAACGTTGAAGGCCATCGGTGCCGGCCCCGCCACCAAGTTCGTCCTGCCTATGGAATTCACCAGCCTACTGCGCCCGTTCCTGGCCCATACCAGGCAGGCTCCAGAGGATCAGGAAGACGGCACAGCGACTTAGAAAGACCAGCAACGAGACGGATATGAAACACATCACGCCGCCTGAAGAAAGGTTTAGGCGGCGTGATGTGAGCTCGTTGAATACAACCTTGTTCATATAAGCATAAACGGGTTGCTCCAGGCATGACGGCCTTCAACGTCTACACATTCCACGCGCACATAGCGTGTCTCCTGCTCTATCTGGTACTCGGCCTCGGTCAGCACCTGGCCTGGGGCAGCGCGCACTACTTGGCCGTGCCAGCGATCGCTGATGAAGTTGATCTGCGCGCAGGGCGAGCACCTTACCCACACCCGCTGGCCATCTATCTCCAAATCCTCAATAGTTGGGCCACAAGAAGCGTAGAAATGTCCGGCCTCCAGCGCCTGCAAAATGGCCTGCTGCGTGAGGGCTGCCGCCTTGACCATCACCCAGCCCTGTCCGACATCAGGCCGCTGTGGACGCCAGTGGGTATCGTCAACGGCCAGCCCCCACACTCGCCGTCCGGCCGCCAGCAGCTCGTCCCAATGGACGTTCGAGAATCCCTTGGCGTTGAGCAACTGGCAGGTGGCATTAAAGATCTCAATCCCCATGTATCCGTTGACCGCCAGTAGATCCCCGGACATCTGGCCGCACCAGTAGGGGTGCGCGATGGAGACAATGGCCTGGCGCTCCCGGAATGCGTCGATGACCTGTTGTAGCGGCATCGATTCAGAGTGAGGCGGCAGCTCCGTCATCCCCCAGGCCACCACATGGTACGGCCCCACGTCAGGATCCTCGCCATGGTACTCGGTTCCAGGGATGGTCAGGAAGTCGGAAGTACTCAGATGTGCTGTCTGGGTCAACTTCACGTGATCGGTCACGCTGACGAAGTCATACCCATGCGCTCGATACCAGGCCACCGCGTCCTCCGGTGTCCGCTGGCCATCGCTCATCGTGGTGTGCATGTGCAAATTGCCCTTGAACCATCGACCAGATACGGCGAAAGGGGTTCCAGCAGTCATGCGGACTCTCCTCCTGGACAGAGAGAACGCGCCAGAGTCCCTCGCGTCCATTCCGGGACTCTAGCGCGTCCCCAAAACGCATTCGACTCGCGAACGTTCACACGCCTCCAAATTCAATATCGATCGTATCCGGCACGATCTTCATAGAGCAGCCCAACGATCCTATCCTGCCGTGCCCTCTTCCAATCGATCGTATTTCGCCTCCACCGTGATTGCGATCCCGCCGCGCACGTTAAACTTGCCCACAACCTCGCAATACAACGGATCCAGTGCCTTGACCAGATCATCGAGAATTTGATTGACCACATGCTCGTGGAAGACTCCCTCTTCCCGATAGGACCATAAATACAGCTTGAGCGACTTGGACTCCAGGATCCGCTGATCCGGGATGTAGCGAATGATGATCGTGGCGAAGTCGGGCTGGCCCGTCATCGGACAGACACAAGTAAACTCGGGGCATTCCAACGTCACCAGATATCGGCGGCCTGGATGCGAGTTCGGGAATGTCTCCAGTTTGCGCACCGGTTGCGTGACCTTGCGCCCTAGCAAGGTCAATCCCTCCGTCAACTTCTCCTGCATCATTGCTTGATCCTTTTGCTCCTCCATCCTCTACTCCTCCTCACGCCTGCAACCGGAACGGATTGAAGTCCGTATCGTAGTCGTAGTAATCCTCCTGCTCCGCTCGCTTCAGGAACCGCACGATCATGTAAGTGAAGGGCGTCGCCAGCGTCTCGTATGCGCACTTAAAGAGCCATTGGGTGATGATCACCCGGAACAACTGGCCGGTGGTCATGGTCCCGATGAACGCCAGCGTGATGAACACCAGTGAGTCGGCGCCCTCCCCCACCAGCGTGCTGCCGATCGTCCGTGTCCACAGCCAGCGCCCTTTGGTGGCGATCTTCATCTTAGCCAGCACAAAGGAGTTGAGGAACTCTCCCACCAGATACGCCACGAAGGAGGCCCCCAGCAGCCGGGGGCTGTAGCCCAGGATGCGCATGTATGCGTCCTGAGCATCCCAGAAGCCAGCGGACGGCAGCCAGCCGCCGATGGTGATGGCCAGGACCGCCAGCGCATTGCATCCGAAGCCGATCCAGATTACCTGACGCGAGCGGCTATACCCATACACCTCGGTCAGGATATCGCCGAAGATGTAGCTGATGGGAAAGATGATGACGGCTGCCGGGACGATGATACCACCCACGTCGATGATCTTCACTGCAATGATGTTGGCCGTGATCAGACACGTCACGAACACCGCCGTCACCAGATTCAGATAACGATATCCTGTACGCTGCAATTTCCCCCTCCTGCAATCAGCCATTTCCCTTGGATGAAACGTATTATACATGGCAAGCCCCAGGAGAACAATAACAGCAACTGAATCGTGTCCACATTTGAAAAGCGCAAAGTGAAGCGAAGAGCCTCTTGCTGGCGTGAGCAAGAGGCTCTTCGCTCTGAGCAACCGGGCTCAAAAGTGGAACTATTGCCTCGCCTACGATGCAGGACCTGTGGCCAACTTCATCACCGTGATCGAGTGTGCCGGGAAGGTATAAGTGAAGATGGCGGCCGCATCCGTCACCTGTTTCTCTGTGACTCCCACCTGCTCCGATCCGAAATCGTTCACCGCATTGAGGTCAGGCCCGCTGACCTCGTAGACCTGAGCCGCAGGCATGGGCTTAAAGTCCGTGAACTGGATCGTCGCCTCCACGTCATCGGCGGCGTGCCGATTGACGACGAAGAGGGTCACCGTCCGCCCCGCCTCGTCACAGGTGGCGGAGACGTCCAGATAGGGCAACGGCATCAGCGGAGCCAGAAAGTGGCGATCCTCCGGGTCGATCTCGGCCGTGAACGTCTCTGACGCCACCCACACATCCAGCGAGATGGGTTGCGCGTGGGCGGCATAGAGCCGGAGCGGCCAGTAGATGGTCTGGCGGAACAGCCCCTCGGGGCTGGTGAAGATCGGGGCGATGACGTTGACCAGTTGCGCCAAGTTGGCCATCCCCACCTCGCGAGGATGCCGCTGGAAGATGTTAAGATACGTGGCCACCGCCAGCGCGTCGGAGAGGTTATATCGCTCCTCCAACCCATCGGTGCGCTCACGGAACCACACGTTCCACTCATCGTAGGCGATGCGGATATCGTGGCCCAGCCGTTGCTTGTACTTCACCTCTTGAATCAGCGCCCAGGTGGCCCGGATGCAGCGTTCGGCCTGGTGGACCTGGGCGATGTTGAGGTAGTGATCGTCGGAGCCGGTGTAGATGTGAATGGAGTGATAGTCCACATACGGCGCCAGGATCTCCAGCACGATCCGATCCCAGTCGTGGAGGCCGTCCCAGCCACAGCTCACCAGCTTGATGGAGAGATCCACTCGCTTCATCAGCTTGGCCGCCTCTCGGGCGAAGAGCGCATACTCGCGCGCCTCCTTTTGGCCGATCTGCCAGGGGCCGTACATCTCATTGCCCAGCCCCCAGTATTTAACGCCGTAGGGCTCGGGATGGCCATTTTGGCGACGCAGATTGGCATAGTAGGTATCCCCTGTGCCGTTGCAATATTCCACCCAGGCTGCCGCCTCATCGAGCGTCCCGGTCCCCAGGTTGACGCAGATGTATGGCTCGGCCCCGATAGCCCGGCAGTACTCGATGAACTCATCGGTGCCAAAGCGGTTGGACTCCTCCGCCAGCCATGCCAGCTCCATACGACGGGGACGTTGCTCTTTAGGACCGATACCGTCCATCCAGTGATAGCCAGAGACGAAATTCCCTCCGGGCCAGCGCAGGATCGGCACCCTCAACCCTCGTACTGCCTCCAGCACATCGGTGCGGAACCCTCGCTCATCGCTAAGGGGCGATCCCTCCTCGTAGATGCCGCCGTAGATACAGCGCCCCAAGTGCTCGATGAAATAGCCGTAGACGAACGGATCGATCCGTCCCAACCGGCGGTCCATATCGATCTTGATGCGAGCGGACATGCGATTTCCTCCCTGCCAGGATTGCTCCTCGTTCTAGCTACTGGGTAGTGCTACCCGCTATCCCTTCTTCCTGCCAAATGTGAGCAGCACGATGGAATGGGCCGGGACCGAGCAGCTCAGGCTCGCGCCGTCGATCCGTAGACTGGACTCCCGCAGCGTCACCTCATCGGGCTCATCCCACGTGTTCTGCGACATGAAGCTCTCCCC